>DATDNR010000143.1:0-2226 GCA_036518175.1 Marmoricola sp. | reverse complement strand
CCCCGCCTGTGCCGCCCTCCTACTCAGGGATGGTGACCACGTCGACGACGGCCACGCCCATCGCGTTGAGGAAGTTCAGCACGCCCTGGAGCTCCTCCTGGTCCTGCACGTCGCCGGTCAACGTCGTCTGGACCCGGTGCGTGCGCGTGACCAGGTGCGGGAACTTGCTGGTGAACTCGTCGGTCAGCTCCGCATCGACGCGGATGAGCATCTTGGTCACTGTGCCACCGCTCCCACCGACGACTAGCCGAAAACCCGTGTCTGGCTAAAGTACGAGCGCCGTGTTCGGCGTTCGTCACCGGAATCGGGGGAGGCTCCAGAACGCTCGCGTCGAGAACGTGCAGCAGTGACCTCCCTTACGGTCTGGCAGTTCTCCACGGCGTGGGGCGCCGATGCGGCGGAGGTCCGCCTCAAGACCCTCGAGGAGCGCGACGCCATCGTCGTGCACGACGCGGTCACGGTCATCTGGCCACCGCACGACGAGCGCCCCCACATCAGTCACCGGGTGCGGCGAGGTCGCGACGTCGGACTCGGCGCGACCTGGGGGGCGCTGCTGGGCACCGTGGTCGGCGGGCCGGTGGCAGGGACAGCAGCTGGCGCCGGCATCGGCGCCCTGCGGCACCGACGACGGGGTCAGGTCATCGACCCGGCCGTCGTGTCGCGGCTCGTCGAGCAACTCGGACCGGGCACCTCCGCCATGTTCGTGCTGAGCAGCGGCGCGAAGGTGCCCGAGGTCCTGGCCATGCTGGCCCGAGATCCCGAGACGCAGCTCATCCACCACGAGTCCGACAGCCCCGCGATCGCCAGGCTGCTCGACGAGATCGAGTCGAGCGGTGGCGGCAAGCAGCCCCGGTGACGGACGCGTTCGCCCGTTCTAGGTGACGTACCGGCCCCGCATCACGCCTAGTTTGACGACGCATAGGGCGACACCCCGACAGAAGGGACGAACGATGACGACGACGACACGAAGCTCCTACGAGTCGACCACCAAGGGCGCCTGGGCCTTCGGAATAGGCATGTTCGCGGGCGTGATGCTCGTGACGCTCGGAATCCTGCAGGCGCTCCAGGGCATCGCGGCGGTTGCGTCGAACAAGGTCTACGTCACCGGCGTGAACTACGTGTACTCCTTCGACCTCACCACCTGGGGCTGGATCCACATCGGCATCGGCGCGCTCGCCGCCCTCGCCGGCGTCGGAGTCCTGCTCGAGCAGACCTGGGGACGGGTGATCGGACTCGTGATCGCGATCTTCTCCGCCCTGGCGAACTTCATGTTCATCCCGCACTACCCGGTCTGGTCGATCGTGGTGATCGCCTTCGACATCGCCGCGGTCTGGGCACTGAGCTCGCTCATCGCCAACGAGTAGGTCGTGGTGACGGCCCCGACACGAGCGGCTGCGAGACACACCGGGGGCCTCCTCGAGGCCCCGGGCCAGTGGCGCGGGCCGCTCGGCCTCGGGGTCGCCACCGTGGCACTCGGCATCGTCCTGTCGGTCTGGCCCGAGGCGACTCTGCGGGTCCTCGCCGTCGTCGTCGCGATCCAGCTCCTGGCCACCGGCTTGATCACCGTGGTGACTGCGCTGGCGACCCCGGCGGTCGACAGCGCCGTCCGGGTGCTGCTCATGGTGTCCGGGATCATCGCGGTCATCGTCGGGCTGGTCTGTCTTCGCGCCCCTCAGCAGACCGTTGCGCTGCTCGGCCTGATCCTGGGCCTGTGGTGGACTTTCAAGGGCCTCATCGAGATGGTCCGGGCCGTGAGCGGGACCGTGACGACCGCCCGCGGCGCCACCTTCGGCCTCGGCCTGGTGACCACCGCTGCCGGCGCCTTCGTCCTGCTGGATCCGCAGCTGAGCTTCACGATCCTGCTGGTCGTGGTCGAGGTCTGGTTGTTCGCGTTCGGGTTCCTCACCATCGCCGCTGCGCTGACCGAGCGCTCCGAGGAGCGCAGGACCTTCTCCGGCTGACTTCTTCTCCAGAGAGCTCATGGACCTTCTGCCCCGGCCCCAGACGCACTGATCGGCGGGACGCGCCACCGCACTCCCGCCGATCAGCTGTGCTTCTCACTCCGCGAAGACGCCCCTGAGGGCTGCCTCCTGCTCGCTGTCGAGGTTGGTGAAGATCAGTTCGGGCTGGTGGTCCTTGAAGGCGTCGCGGACCTTGTCGACGACGGCATCGGAGCTCAGCAGGAACAGCGCTGAGGTGCCGGGCGTCACCCGGTCGCGGACCTCG
>DATDNR010000142.1:0-9130 GCA_036518175.1 Marmoricola sp. | reverse complement strand
TCAGCCCGCCCTGCTCGGGGTGGTGGGCGAAGGCGGCGGCGTTGACCTCGAGCACCGCCTCCTCGTCCCCGGGCCGGAAGGTGCGGACGACGACGCCGGCGGGCGCCGCCACCTGCGGCAGCGGCACCTCGGCGGGCAGCTCCATGATCCGCAGCTCGCGGGCGCGCGGCACCCCGAACCGGTCGGCGAGCCGGGCCGCGGCCGGGTGGTCGGCGTGCGACCAGGCGTCCACCTTGGACATGCCGGCCAGCGCGGCGGTGGCCAGCGCCGTACCCGCCCCCCGGCCGCGTTCGTCCGGCGCCACCGCCAGGTCGAGCTGGTCGCCGTGCCGCAGCGCGAACCCGGCGTCGCCCGCGAGCCACAGCGCCGCGCCGGCCAGCCCGCGACGCTTCAGACCCAGCGTGGCCTGCTCGTTGAGCTGCGGCGCCCCGTCGGTGGCCCGGCAGGCCCGGTCGACCCGGCGTACGACGGCCGCGGGGCCGTCCTCGTCCGCCCAGTCGAAGTCCGCGGGCTCGACGCGCGTGATCTCAGCCATGCCGCCACCGTACGGGCCGGCGCGGGCCGGCGCGGGCCGGTCGGCACCGCCGCGTCAGCCGACCGGTGCGTCCTCGCGGTCGTCGCTCTCCGTCGGCGGCAGCACGAACCGGTAGCCGACGTTGCGCACCGTGCCGATCAGCGACTCGTGCTCGACGCCGAGCTTGGCGCGCAGCCGGCGCACGTGCACGTCGACGGTGCGGGTGCCACCGAAGTAGTCGTAGCCCCACACCTCCTGCAGCAGCTGCTCCCGGGTGAAGACCCGGCCGGGATGCTGGGCGAGGTACTTCAGCAGCTCGAACTCCTTGAAGGTGAGGTCGAGCGTGCGGCCGCCGAGCTTGGCGGTGTAGGCGGCGTCGTCGATGAGCACCTCACCGGTGCGGATGATGTGGGCGTCGGGGTCCTCGACCTCGCGCTGCAGCGCCACCCGGCCGGCGCCGAGCCGCAGCCGCGCCTCGATCTCTGCCGGGCCGGCGGTGTCGAGCAGCACGTCGTCCATGCCCCAGTCGGCGGTCACCGCCGACAGGCCGCCCTCGGTGACGATGAGCAGCAGCGGCTCGGTGGCGCCGGTGGTGCGGATCAGCCGGCACAGGTCACGGGCGTGCGCCAGCTCGCGGCGGCCGTCGACCAGCACGGCGTCGGCCTGCGGCGCCTCGACCAGCGCACTGCCCTCGGCCGGCAGGATGCGGACCCGGTGGTGGGGGAGCAGCGCCAGCCCGGGCAGCACCTCGGCGGAGGGCTGCAGTGCGCTGGTGAGCATCAGCAGGGTGCTCATCGCGCACCTCCTGGGAGCGGCTTGTGCTGAGCGGCAAGAATACCGGGCATGAGCAGCTCCGCCTCCGGCAACCGTCCGGTCCCCGGGACCGTGACGTTGCGCTACTGGGCCGCCGCACGCGCCGCCGCGGGGGTCGACCAGGACGTGCTCGAGGTCAGCGGCACGGTCACGCTGGCCGAGCTCGCCGACCGGGCCCGGGCGCTGCACGCGGGCTCCGAGCGCTTCGCGCTGGTGCTCAAGACCTGCTCGGCGCTGGTCGGCGACCGGCCGGTGGCCGCGGTCGACCCGGCGACCGTCGAGGTCGAGCCGGGCCAGACGGTGGAGTTCCTGCCGCCGTTCGCCGGCGGCTGACCCGGCGGGGATCCCACCCGGCATCCGGAATGTTCCGGGCGCTGTGTCGTTGAACCTTCCGTGAGTCCGGGAATCGTCGTCCTCGTCGCTGCCGTCGTCCTCGCGCTGGGCTTCGGCAGCTACCGCGCCGCCACCGACGGACGCTTCCGCGGCACCCGCCGGGTGCGGGCCGGTGCGCCGGCCCCCGAGGCCGGGACCGCGACCGACGACGCAGCAGCCGACGCAGCAGCCGACGCAGCAGGCGACGCAGCAGGCGACGGCGCGCCGCTGGCCGGCACCCCGTTCGCCGACCGGCTCGGCCCGCAGGCCACCCTGCTGCAGTTCTCCTCGGCGTTCTGCGCGCCGTGCCGGGTGACCCGCCGGGTGCTCGAGGACGTCGCGCGCAGCAGCCCGGGCGTCGAGCACGTCGAGGTCGACGCCGAGCAGCACCTCGACCTGGTCCGCCGCCTCGACATCCTGCGTACGCCGACCACGCTCGTGCTCGGCGCCGACGGCCGGGAGGTGACCCGGGCGACCGGGGCGCCGACCAGGCAGCAGGTGCTCACCGCGCTCGAGGCACTGGGATGACCCCCGCAGGAGCGACCCGCGCCGGGCGGTGGCCGTCTCGCATCGTGGCGCCGCATCTCGGTCACTGGGATTTCGCGTGGTTGCCCGACCGGCCGACCCCTAGGGTGGCCCCGTGAGCTCGACGCTGCTGACCCGCCGCCGCGCAGTGGACCACTGCCGCATGCGCTCGTCGCTGTGTCGCGTGTCCTGACCCCTTGTCATCGGCGTCGTCCCGGCGCACCCTCAGGACATCTTGGAGTTCACCGTTGCCCACCGACATCGATCCGCGCGGGCCGCAGTTCAACGCGGCGCTGACCAGCGTGGTGCTCGCCGTCGTACTGCTCACGGCCCCGGGCCCCGTCGGGATCGCCCTGCTCGCGCTGCAGGCGCTGCTGTTCGCCAGCGGTGTGGCACGGGGAGTGCAGCGCACGCCGGCCGCCTGGCTCTTCCGCACGCTCGTCCGGCCCCGGCTGGGGCCACCGGGCCACCTGGAGGACCCGCGACCACCGCGCTTCGCCCAGGGCGTCGGTCTGCTGTTCGCCGTGGTCGGCCTCGCCGGGTACCTGGGCGGCGCGACGCTGGACTCGTCCGGAGCGACGCTCGTGGGAGCGATCGCGACCGGGCTGGCGCTCGTGGCAGCACTGCTCAACGCGGTGTTCGCCTTCTGCCTGGGCTGCGAGCTCTACCTGCTCGCCCGCCGCACCATCGCTCCCACCAGCACTGAACCCGAGAACCGTCAAGAAGAAGGAGTCAACGCATGAGCCGCGAGACCGCACTGGTCAGCGCCGAGTGGGTCGCCGAACACCTCGACGACCCCAAGGTCGTCCTCATCGAGGTCGACGAGGACACCAGCGCCTACGACAAGGGCCACATCCGGGGCGCCATCAAGCTCGACTGGACCACCGACCTGCAGGACCAGGTCCGGCGTGACTTCGTCAACAAGCAGCAGTTCGAGGCGCTGCTCTCCGACCGTGGCGTCGCCAACGACGACACCGTCGTGCTGTACGGCGGCAACAACAACTGGTTCGCCGCCTACGCGTACTGGTACTTCAAGCTCTACGGCCACGACGACGTCAAGCTGCTCGACGGCGGGCGCAAGAAGTGGGAGCTCGACAGCCGCGAGCTGACCACCGACGCCCCGCGCCGGGAGAAGACCTCCTACACCGCCAAGGAGCAGGACCGCTCGATCCGCGCCTTCCGCGACGAGGTCGTCGAGGCGATCGGCCAGCAGAACCTCGTCGACGTCCGCTCGCCCGACGAGTACGCCGGCCGGCTGATGGCCCCGGCCCATCTCCCGCAGGAGCAGGCCCAGCGCGCCGGCCACATCCCCACCGCCGCGAACGTGCCGTGGAGCAAGGCCGCGAACGACGACGGCACCTTCAAGTCCGACGACGAGCTGCGCTCGATCTACACCGACGCGGGCGTGGACTGGGACAAGGACACCATCGCCTACTGCCGCATCGGCGAGCGCTCCTCGCACACCTGGTTCGTGCTCAAGGAGCTGCTCGGCCAGGACAACGTGAAGAACTACGACGGCTCCTGGACCGAGTACGGCTCGCTGGTCGGCGTGCCGGTCGTCCTCGGGGACGAGAAGGGCGAGGCCTGATGTGCGGAGCCACGGAGGGCGGACTGTCCCTCGACGGCGTCAACGTGGCCAGGGAGGCGATCGTCCAGGGCCAGGTCGTGCGCGACGGTGAGCCGGTCGGCAACGCCTACGTGCGCCTGCTCGACCGCACCGGCGAGTTCACCGCCGAGGTGCCCACCTCGGCCACCGGCCACTTCCGGTTCTTCGCCGGACCCGGTGACTGGACCCTGCGCACGCTCGCGCCGAAGGCCGACCCGGTCGACCGCAAGGTGCGCGCCGCGATCGGCGAGGTCGCCGAGGTGACCGTCTCGCTCTGAGCCATCGCTTCGTCCGACCTGGAGCCCGCCCCGCCGCACCCGTTGCGGCGGGGCGGGCTTGCGGTACGCTGCCTGCGCCGACCACGAGTGCCCAGCCCCGGCACCTGCTGGTCCTTCTCTTGGGAATCTCGGAAATGGCCACCATCTCCTACACCGCGTGCGATGGCTGCGTGCACATCGCCGGCACCTGCCACGACAGCGACGGTCCCGGCATCGCCGACGCCCTCACCGGGTTCCTGCAGCTCTCCGAGCAGCTGGTGCTCGACCTGACCGCGGTGAACACCATGTCGCGCGGCGTCGCCGAGCAGCTCGTGCGGTGTCTGCAGGAGGCCACCTGGAACGGTCAGCACCTGCGGTTGCGGGCCGACGGCGACAGTGACGCCGCCCGGCTGATCGACGTGGTGATGGCCGAGCGGGGGCGGGTCCAGCCGGCGGAGTGATCCTGCGGGGTGCCCCGTTGGCGACCGCGGACCGGGCTGGGTAGTGTGGACGGCCGTGTCCGACCCGACGAGGCCCACGAACCCGCCACCGGAGGTGCCGGAGGAGTTCGCGGACGCCTACCGCGAGGCCTACCAGCGAGCGCTGGGCTCCTCAGAGCCGGTGCCGGCGGAGCCCGAGCAGGCCGGCTCCGGGGCCGACCAGCCCCGCGAGTCCGGGTCCGAGGCGGAGCCCACCCCGTCGGGACGGCAGCGACCGGCCGGCGCGCACGCCGACTGGTCGGCGGCGGAGCGGTTCGAGCCCGAGGAGCTGGCTCCGGTCGCGGGCGGCGGCCAGTGGACGGAGTACTCGGCCGGGTCCGGGTGGGAGCGCTACCGCGGCTCGCGCTGGTTCGTGCCCGGCCTGCTGCTGCTGGCCGCGCTGCTCCTCGTGCTCGCGGCGTACGGCGTCGGGCGGATCTTCGCGATCGGCGTGCACGACGCCCGGCCCACCGCCGGCGAGACCAGCGGGGCCACGGTGCCGGCCAGCGACCCGCAGGAGAAGTCCCCCGGCTCCGCGCAGCACAGCCAGCAGCCGCAGACCCGCCAGCACAAGCCGAAGCCGCCCAAGGCCGGGACCGCCCCGTGGCGCGGCAAGGTCACCGCGGTGGCGCCGGCCGGGGCGAGCGCCGGCTGTGTCGACCGGCCGGGCGTGGACGCCGCCGGCCACCGGGTCACCTACCAGCCGCACAATGCCGTGGACGGGCGGCACGACACCGCCTGGCGCTGCCCGGGACGCGCGATCGGTCAGCGGCTCGTCGTACACCTGCGGCACACCGTCGCCGTCGGCGCGGTCGGGC
This sequence comes from Marmoricola sp., assembly GCA_036518175.1. Lineage (GTDB taxonomy): Bacteria > Actinomycetota > Actinomycetes > Propionibacteriales > Nocardioidaceae > Marmoricola. The sequence goes on along the minus strand of DATDNR010000142.1, from coordinate 3,746 downwards.
TGATCCCGGGCTACGCCAAGACCGACTCGACGAGCGGGGCCGACCGCTACGCCGAGAACAACCGGATCACCGCGGTGCGCTGGAGGCTGGGCAACGGCGTCTCGGTCGTGCAGCACCTCGACGGTGCGGCGAGCGACCGCAGCATGCAGACCATGCGGGTGCCGAGGACGCGGACCCACCGCCTCGAGCTGCAGGTGCTCGCGGTGCGGCAGGGACCGCGCGACACCACCTGCGTCTCCGAGGTGCGGGTCGGCCGGGCGCTGTGAGGCGGCTCGTGACCGGCGCCGTCGCCTGACGCGGCTTCCGATCTCGTCGTCCGGGTACTGGTCGGTCAGGACCGTCGGGGGCAGCAGCGGAAGGGGCAGCGGATGAGGATCGTGGTCACGGGGGGAGCGGGCTTCCTCGGCTCGCACCTGTGCACCCGCCTGGTGGCGGACGGGCACGACGTGCTGTGCCTGGACAACTTCCTCACCGGGCTGCCGCGCAACGTCGAGCACCTGCTCGGGCACGACCGGTTCCGGCTGGTCAAGGCCGACGTGACCGACTACGTGCACGTGACCGGCGAGGTCGACCTGGTGCTGCACTTCGCCAGCCCGGCCAGCCCGATCGACTACCTCGAGCTGCCCATCGAGACGATGAAGGTCGGCTCGGTCGGCACCCTGCACGCGCTGGGACTGGCCAAGGAGCGCGGCGCCCGCTTCGTGCTCGCCTCCACCAGCGAGGCGTACGGCGACCCGCAGGTGCATCCGCAGTCCGAGGACTACTGGGGCCACGTCAACCCGGTCGGCCCGCGCGGGGTCTACGACGAGGCGAAGCGGTTCGGCGAGGCGCTGACGATGGCCTACCGCCGCACCCACGGGGTCGACACCGGCATCGTGCGGATCTTCAACACCTTCGGCCCGCGGATGCGGCCCAACGACGGCCGGGCGATCCCGAACTTCATCCGCCAGGCGCTCAACGGCGACCCGATCACCGTCGCCGGCGACGGCAAGCAGACCCGCAGCGTCTGTTACGTCGACGACCTCATCGAGGGCATCCTCCGGTTCGCGCTCACCGACCACCCCGGGCCGATGAACATCGGCAACCCCAGCGAGATCTCGATGCTCGAGCTGGCCGAGTGGATCCGCGACCTGGTGGGCTCGCAGTCCGAGATCAGCTTCATCGAGCGGCCCACCGACGACCCGGCGGTTCGTCGGCCGGACATCACGCTGGCCCGCGAGACGCTCGGCTGGAAGCCGGTCGTCGACGTCGAGGAGGGGCTGCGCCGCACCATCGACTGGTTCCGCGAGCACCCCGAGCTGGTCGGCTGAGCGCGCCTCTCCCAGGGGGTCACGAGGTCTCGAGGATCACCGTGACCGGGCCGTCGTTGACCAGCTCGACCGCCATGTCGGCACCGAAGACCCCGCGCTGCACCGGCGTACCCAGCCGCTCCAGCTCGGCGCAGAACGCGTCGTACACCGGCTCGCTCACCTCGCCGGGCGCCGCCTGCTGCCACGTCGGCCGGCGGCCCTTGCGCGCGTCGCCGTAGAGCGTGAACTGGCTGACCACCAGGATCGTCGCACCCAGCTCGGCCGCCGACCGCTCCTCGCGCATGATCCGCAGCTCGCGCACCTTGCGGGCCAGCCAGGTCACCTGTTCGGGCCCGTCGTCGTGGGTGATGCCGAGCAGCACCACCAGGCCCGGTCCGTCGACCGCGCCGACGACCTCGCCGTCGACGGTGACGCTGGCCCGGGACACCCGCTGCACGACCGCTCGCATGCCCGCCATCATCGCCGCTGCCATGTTGTGCCCGGCCGCGGGTCGATAAGGGTCGGTTGTGAAAGCCCGGCTGCACCGGTCTGAAAGTTGCAGACTTTCGTTTCTTTTCGATCTATTGACGTTTCTGATCGGCAGTCCTTACGTTGCCTTTCGATGTGACCTACGTCCCATTCGTTCTCGATGACAGGAAGTCGCACCTGTGCAGCCCCTTGACGAGTTCCAGCGCAAGCAGGCGATCTTGCTCGAGCTGGAGTCCTCCGGCAAGGTCAGTGTCAACGCCCTGGCGGAGCGTTTCGGCGTCTCCACGGTCACCGTGCGCAAGGACCTCGACGCCCTGGAGACGTCGTCGCAGCTGCGGCGGGTGCGCGGCGGGGCGGTGAGCGTCGGCACGACCGACGAGGGCGCGTTCGACATCCGCCTGCGCTACGCAGTCGAGGCCAAGCGGGCGATCGCTCGGAGCGTGGCGCCCCTCGTCCAGCACGGCGACGTGATCGCCATGGACTCCTCGACCACCTGCTACTACCTCGCCCACGAGCTGTTGGACCGGCACCACCTGGTCGTCGTCACCAACGGCCTGCGGACCGCCGAGCTCTTCATGGAGCACTCGTCGGCAATGGTCCTGATGCCAGGCGGCACCCTGCGCCGCTCGGCCGGATCCATGGTCGGTCCGATCGGCCACATCCTGTCCGGGAGAGGTCAGATCGACCAGGGGTTCTTCGGCGTCGTGGGGCTCTCGATCGAGCACGGGCTGATGGACATTGCCGTGGAAGAGGCCCAGACGAAGGGCTACCTGGCCGCCGCCTGTCGGCGCGTGTACGGACTCTTCGACTCCACGAAGGTCGGACGCTTCGCGGTCCACTCGTTCGTGCCGACGGATCGGGTCGACGGCCTCTACACCGATGACGGCATCGACGCCGCGAGCATCAGTGCCTGGACCGATCTCGGGGTGGAGGTGCACACGACACCCGTGTCCCGCACCGGCGAGTACGACGAACCGGCGCGGGTCGTGGAAGGCGCCTCATGAACGCCACGCGCACCGTGGCGGCGGTCGACATGGGTGCCGAGAGCGGACGGGTCGTCACCGTCGACTTCGACGGCACCCGGTTCGACCTGACCGTCCACCACCGGTTCACCCACGAACCGGTGCCGCGCGACGGCATCCTGCGTTGGGACTTCGACACCATCATCGAGGGCATCCGTACCGGCCTGGGGACCGTGTCTCGCACGGCCCGCGGTGCGGAATCGGTCGGCGTCGACGCCTGGGGGGTCGACTACGGCCTCCTCGACGGTTCCGGCCAGCTGGTGGACCTGCCGACCTGCTATCGCGATCCCCGGCAGGTCGAGGCGATGCACGAGGCGATCGCCATCCTCGGAAGGGATCGGATCTATCGCGCCACCGGTGTCCAGATCATCGCGATCAACACCGTGTTCGGACTTCGCGCCGACGTCACCGGCAGCAGCGGGCGTCTCGACAAGGCACGCACCCTGCTGATGATGCCGGACCTGCTGCACCACGAGCTATGTGGCAGCACCGTGGCGGAGTTCACGGAGGTGTCGACCTCCGGTGCCTTCGACATGGCTCGGAACCGTTGGGCAGACGAGCTCCTCGCGGACCTCGGAGTACCCTCCCGGCTGCTCCCGGAGGTGGTGCCGCCGGGCACCGACCTCGGCGGGTTGATCGGTGCCACAGGCTCCCTCCGCGGCGCCCGGGTGATCACGCCGGCCACGCACGATACGGCCAGCGCGGTCGTGGGCACGCCGCTCGCCTCGCCCGACGCCGTCTACATCTCGTCCGGGACGTGGTCGCTCATCGGGGTCGAGGTGCCCGCGCCGTGCGTCAGCGAGGCGACGCTGCGCGCCAACCTCACCAACGAGGGAGGGTACGGCGGGCGCATCCGTCTGCTGCGCAACGTGATGGGCCTGTGGATCCTGCAGGAGTGCCGCCGCGCCTGGCACGACGAGGGGCGCTCCCTGGACTACGAGCAGAT
>DATDNR010000141.1:0-25980 GCA_036518175.1 Marmoricola sp. | reverse complement strand
GGCGCGAGCGGTCTGAGCCCGCGGCGGCGCGTGCCCGGGCACCCGCTCAACGCAGGGCCTGCTGGAGCATCCGGGTCACCACCGCCCTGGCCGCGAAGCAGCTCTCGGCGAGCTCGCGGGCGGCGCGGCAGTGGCGCTCGTAGTGTGCCTCGACCTCCGCGAGCCCGGCCACCGCCTCCTCCGGAGTGCTGAACCGCAGCAGGCCCGACCCGCTCGGCAGGTAGGCACTCGGACCGGTGTCCTGCACCACCGCGGGCTTGCCGGAGGCGAGGTAGCACACCGTTCGGTCGCTGATCCAGGCGTTCCCCAGCAGCACGTAGGCGGGCTTGGCGCACGCGAACTCGCCGCGAGAACCCTGCACGTAGGCCTGGTAGGACTCCGGGTCGCCGGCCACCTGCACCGCGTCCCGGACGCTCCAGCCGCGACTCGCGAGCAGCCGGCGATCGGTCTCGTCCTCGCTGCTCAGCACGGTGGCCAGCTCCAGTCGAGTCCTCGTGTGTCGCGGGAGCTCGACATGACGCAGGTAGGACACCCGCTTGTTCGTGTCGACGGTCTCGCCATCGATGGTGACGTAGCTCCGGCTGTACCACGACGTCACCGTGGTGAACGGGGCCGGTCCCGGGTCGTAGCGGACCGGCCACAGGTCGAGGGAGACCGCAGGAGGGGTGTGCACCCAGCAGGCGGTCCGGTGACCGGGCACCTCCCGGAGGTTCTCGCCGATGCTGAAGTAGATGTCGTGCGGCTGGACGTCCAGCGACCCCTCCCGCCACCAGAGCTGCAGCAGTCCGGGATCGATGTCGACGAGGGCGGTCCGCCGGAACCGGCCGTGCACCTCGGCCGGGAGCGCGTAGTGGAAGTTGAGCAGCAGCTCGGCCCCTCCGAGCACCCGCTCGGCCTGCGCCCTCGGCAGGTTCAGGTACGACGGCGCACCGCCGGCCCGGTCCGAACGCCGGTAGGCGATCAGGTGGTCGCCGAGCCGGTGAGGGCGCAGCCGACCGATGAGCTCCGCCACGCGTGCCCGCTCCTGCGCCGGGTCCAGCCCGGTGGGCAGCTCCTCGAGCCACCACACGTCGCAGCCGACCCGGCGCAACGCGTCGGCGTACTGGAGGAAGACCCAGAAGTGCCCGCCGGCCCGGGGATACATGGTGACCCAGTGCGTCGCGAGCACCACACGGGTCATGGTGCAGCCGCCTGCCGGTCGGCACCGTCGCCGCACAGCACCGCGGCAAGCGCTCCACCCCAGTCGGCCAGTGCCCGGAAGCCCCAGGGGTCGCCCTCCAGGATGCGGTTGGTGATCCAGATGACCTGGTTCGCCAGGCGCCCCGCCTCCAGAGTGGCGACCAGCCTGTCCCAGTCGGTCGCCGGTGCCCAGGTCACTCCGCGGTCGGCGAGGGCGGAGACGTAGGAGTCCAGCACCAGCCGGCGCAGGTGACCGTGGTAGCCGACGACGTGGGTCGAGAGGTCGAAGGCCACCGGCCCCACGCCCACGTGGTCCCAGTCGATGAAGCGGACCTGCGGTGTCGCGCCTGCGGCGCCCACGAGCACGTTCTCGCGGGTCAGGTCCCCGTGCAGCAGGCTCTCGGGTCCGGCCCGCTCCTCGAGCAGCCCGACGCGGGCCGGCTCGTCGTCGAGCAGGGCGGTGAGCAGGTGCAGGACCTCGTCCCGGGTCTTCCGGTCCTGCGCGGAGAGCTCGCGCCCGCCGGCACCCAGCCGGGTGAGGCAGCGGACCGCGTCGCGCACGCTCCTCGCGTAGAAGTAGCTGCCCAGGTCGCCGGCGGCGAACCGGACCTCGGGGAGAAGGCGGTGCCCCAGGAACGCGGCGTGCAGGTCGGCGAGACGTTCCATGGCCAGCAGCACGCGGGCGACGTCGACCTCGTCCCTGTCGAGGCCGGAGTCGCCGAGGTCGTCGTACACGTGCCAGACCCGGCTGCCGTCGGGTTCGGCCACCGCGGCGAGGAAGGGTGGGCCCAGGCCGGGCAACCCCGCCCCGGGCAGCCATCGCGACAGGAGCCTGCGTTCCAGGTCGGACCGGTTGCTGCCCAGTCGCTTCACGACGACGTGCCGCCGGGATCGCGAGCCCTGCACGACGAGGCGGTGCACTCCCGGGCGGAGCGCCACGTCCGACGCGACCCGGAGCGGCCCCCCCTCCCCGGCGAGGCCGGAGAGCACCGGGGACAGCAGGCGCATCTGTGCCGGGGTCAGGCCGCCCGCGCCGCGCGACCCCGTGCTCACCACGACCCCTCCAGCTGCCCGGGCACCAGCGGAGCGGGCATGCGCCGTCCGACGAGCCGGCCGTGCGACAGCTCGAGGCAGAAGTCGCAGTGCTGGAGCGTGGAGGCGCGGTGCGCGATGAGGAAGCTCGTCCGGCCGGCCCTGAGCCGTTCCATGGCGTCGAGGATCCGGCCCTCCGTGACCACATCCACCGAGCTGGTCGGCTCGTCCAGCACGAGGACCGGCGCGTCCTTGAGGAAGGCCCGGGCGAGCGAGATGCGCTGCCGTTCCCCGCCCGAGAGCCGGACCCCGCGTTCTCCGACCAGCGTGTCGTAGCGGGAGGGCAGCGCCTGGATGAAGCCGTGCGCGTCGGCCAGCTCGGCTGCGGCCATCACCTCGGCGAGGTCTGCGTCGGGGCGCGCGTAGCGGATGTTCTCGGCCACGCTGGAGGAGAAGAGCACCGGCTCCTGGAGCACGACGGAGACCTGTCGTCGGAGGTCCGCCACCCGGTAGTCGCGCAGGTCCACTCCGTCGAGGAGCACCCGCCCGGCGACGGGGTCGAAGAAGCGCACCAGAAGGCTGACCAGGGTGGTCTTCCCCGCGCCGGTCATGCCCGAGATCCCGACCTGCTGGTGCGGCTCGACCCGGAAGGTGATGTCGCGCAGCGTCGGGCTCCCGTTGCCGTAGCTCATCTCGACGTGCTCGAACTCCACGAGTCCGCGCGCCCGGACGAGCGGGACCGGATGCCGTGCCTCCGGCACGTCGACGGGTTCGTCGAGGAACTCGAAGACGCGCTCGGCACTGGCCAACGAGGACTGCAGGATCGCGGCCCGCTTGCTGATCGTCTTCAGAGGTGAGTACAGCTGCGACAGGTAGGCGATGACCATCAGCAGCTCGCCCAGCGTGAGCACGCCCCGCTGGACGTGGAGGACGCCGATGAAGAGGACCGTCGCCGTACCGACGGCGGTCACCAGGTTCACCAGCAGGCCGAAGGTGCCCTCCGCCCCGGCCAGCCTGATCCGGGCTCGCACCCCGATCCCGGAGCGCACGCTGAACCGGTCGCGTTCGCCGTCCTCCTGGCCGAAGGCCTTCACCACGCGAAGTGCTCCGAGTGCCTCGTGCACCACCTGCATGGCGTCTGTCTCGATGCCCTTCACGTCCCGGTATCGCGGACGGACGCGTTGGCGGTAACGCCGGGTGAGCAGCACCAGGAGCGGCGAGACGGTCAGGCCGACCGCAGCCAGGGTCCAGTCGAGTCGACAGACCACGACGACCGTGGTCACCAGGGTGATGGCGGCGGTCGCAGCGGTGAGCAGCCCATCGACGGTCACCTTCTGCAGCTCCGCCGCGTCGTACTGGATGCGGTAGACGGAGTCACTCGAGCCGCGGGAATCATGCCGCAACAGCGACAGGCGTTGTGCGTGGCCGAACATCCGCTCCCGCAGCCCCTGCGTCATCAGCTCACCGCTGCGGACGCGCAGCACGTAGCTCGCAACCTGCTGCAGCTCTGCCAGGACGACGACGAGCACCTGCATGACCGCCGCCACCACCAGCAGCCGCAGCTGGCCCACCGTCAGCGCGTCGGGCAGCACGGCGTCCAGCGGGCCGGGCAGCGGCTTGCCCCCCAGGACGTTGTCGACGGCGATCTTGAGCGGCACCGGGGTCAGCAGGACGAGCGGGATGGCGACCAGGTCGACGACGAAGATGGCGACCGCGGAGCGCCAGTACGGCCGGACCTCGGCCCCCAGCCTCCAGACGAGCCGGTGCGTGCGCCCGCGGTGCCCTCCGCGCGGTGGCCGGCGCGACCGGGTCACGAGCCGACCCGTGCCGCTTGCGTGGTGCGGGCGACCACGGCGGTGCAGAGCCGGGCCGCCAGCAGGGCCTCGATGATCCCGCTGCACACCAGTGCTCCGGCCAGCACGACACCTGCCACGGGCCGCAGCCACCCCACGGCCCCGGCCCCCGCCAGGGCGACCATCGCCACCGATGACAGCGCCCACGTCCTGCGGGCTACGGGATCCCATCCCCAGCGCACGGCCGTCCGGAGGCGACAGCGCAGCACCGGTCCCACGGCCACCTCGAGGTCCCAGCCGTCATGGGCCCCGGCCCGGCGCACGCGGCACCACCGCGAGGCCAGCTCGCGCTCGAGCGCCTGCAACCAGTCCTCCCGCCGTCCCGTCCAGGACGCCGAGGCCGGCTCCCGTGCCGGGAGCGGGCGACCCTGCAGTCTCCCCCACGTGCGGGCGAACGGCTGCAGCACGTGCAGGACACCGACGAGCACCCGCACTCGCACCGGCGAGCTCTCCCCGGGCGCCAGCTCGACCGAGATCGAGACGCAGGCCGCATACCCCAGCACCAGCAGCAGCACGGCACCGGACACCGCGCCGATCGCGGGGTGCACGACCGTGAGCGGCAGTGCGGCGAGGCCGGCGAGGACGAGCACCGGAAGCAGGGCGGAGACCCAGGCGGCCGGCGCGGCGGACCGGTCGCGCACCTCGGACTGGAAGGGGGCCACGCCCATGGGACCGTGGTAGACGAGCGGTGTCAGCACGCGCGGGAGGATCCGGGGTCCGTCGTACACCACCCCGGCCCATCGTGCGGCACCCAGCCGGTTGAAGCGGTGCCGGTGCTGGCCCATCAGCATCCGCTCCGCGCGGCCGTAGCCGCGCTGCTGGCGCAGGTAGCCACGGACGGTTGCACGCCGGTGGTGGCGCACCTGGGCGGCCGGCGCGAAGGCGATGCGGCCGCCGAGGTCGAGCAGCCGCCAGCAGACGTCGACGTCGTCGCCTGCCGCGGTGTAGGCAGGTTCGAAACCACCGAGCTGCTCCAGGGCCGAGCGGCGTACCGCCATGTTGCAGCCCGGGATGTGCTCGGCCCGGTCGTCCCCGACAAGCACCTCGACGGGGTTCCCGGGCGACAGGGCCACCGCCCGTTCGACCAGGCCCGCGTCCGGGAAGGGCAGGTTGGGCCCGCCGGCCGCGAGCACCTGTGGGTCCTCGAAGGCCAGGGCGAGGTGGTAGGGCCACTCCGGATGGCACTCGGCGTCGGCGTCGAGGTAGGCGACGACCTCGCCGGTGGCTGCCGCCAGGCCCCGGTTGCGCGCCACGCTCAGGCCGGCGTGTGGGAGGGCCAGGACCTCGAAGGACGTGCGCCGGGCGATCTCGAGCGTCCGGTCGGTCGAGCCGTCGTCACAGACCACGACCTGCAGTGCCGGGTAGTCCACGCGGGCCAGGGACTCCAGGCACGCGCCGATGCGGGGCTCCTCGTTGTAGGCGCAGACCACCGCGGTCACGGGGGGCCAGGTGCGGCGCAGGTCCCGCAGGGACCGACCCGCCCAGCTCTTCGCCACGTCGAGGGCGGGACGCGGGCTGCGGTCCGTCCGGGTGAGCCCGAAGCCCCAGCCATCGACCGGACCGGCCGGCGTCGCCCACTCGTCGGTCCAGGAGAAGACGGTGGCCCCCGCGCAGCCCGTCTCCTCGACGAGCTGGAGCTGCATGGCGAGGGAGTCGGCCTGCCGGACCTCGCCGTGGAGGGCGGATGCCAGCCCGAGCTCGGTGACCACGAGCGGTCGGTCGCCCGAGATCCGCTGCAGGTGGCGCAGGTACGGCGCCAGCCGCTCGGCGCTCTCGAGGAAGACGTTGAAGGTGCAGAGGTCCTGCCCCTCCACCCTGAGGAACTCGGTGGTCGGGAAGCTGGTGTAGGTGGCGGGCATGCCCGGGTCGCCCTCGCGGACCAGGCCGACCAGGTCGGAGAGGTGGTCCTCGACGGCGGCGCGCCCGACCATCCGCACGATGTCGACGGGGATCTCGTTGCCCACCGAGACCGCCAGCACCTCCGGCCGGCCGGCCACGATGTCCAGTGCCTTCCTCACGGCGACGCGACCTGCGGCACGCACCTCCCGGTGGCTGCGCCACGACGCCGCGTGCATCCTCCAGTCGGGGTAGTCCAGGCCGACGAGCACTCGCAGGTCGAGGGCACGGGCGCAGTCCAGGAGGTCCGGCGGGGGCACGGTGTAGGTGCGCAGGGCGGTGAACCCGCAAGCGGCGATCGCCACCAGGTCCTGCTCGAGGCGGGCGGGCTCGGGGAAGGGGCAACCGTCGCGGCGGGGCGCGAAGGTGCCGTAGGTCACCCCCTTGACACGATAGGGCGCACCGCCGAGGGTCAGGTGCTTGCCGTCGGGCACCACTCGCTCCATCGGCGCACCCCCTTCTCCCGGCGCCCGGCCGTGAAACGGTGTCGTGCAGGCTCCGAGCGGGGACAGACCGCGGCGCCTGGTCGCATTCCACCTCAGCCGCGGCGCGGGCGGTAGGGCACACAGGGACGATTTCGCGCGCCGGCGCGAGCGGTCTGAACCAGTCGGGGGCGTCCGCAGCGATGCTGTCGCCGTCGGCCCGGCGTGCACCATACTGACCGCAGCGGGGACGACTCGGTGGGAGCAGGAGGCGAGCGACGGGTGCGGACGTCACTGCCGCTGCGCCTCGGCTGCGGCCTGGTGCTGCTGCTCGGACTCGGAGCCGGCGCACTGACGGCCCAACCCGCCGGGATGCATGGCCTCGGCCAGTGGCCGACCGGACTGGCTGCCGGCCTGCTGCTCCTGGTGCCGGCGGGACGCAGGCTGATGGCCCTCGCCCTGCTGCTCGCCATCGCCACCGCGAGCATGCTGCTGGGCGGCCGCCCCTGGGACGTGGGACTCGGCTATGCCCTGGCGGTCGTGCTCGGTGCCGGCGTGGCCGCCTGGACCATCGAGCAGGGCGGGGACGCCCGCCCCCGCCTCTGGACCGGGCACGACCTGGCCCGCTTCTGCCTGGCCGTGTCGCTGGGTGCCGTCAGCGCTTCTGGGATCACGCTGGTCACCTCGCTGGTGACGGGCTTCGGCCCGCCGGCCGTGCTCTTCGCCTCCACCTTCGTCGCCACCGCCGCCTCACTCGGCGCGCTGCTGCCGTTCTTCCTCGACTGCTCCCCGCACGAGGGGCAGGCGGGGCCGACCGAGCGCGCCCTGCAATGGGCGGTGCTGCTCGGGGCGACGACCGCGATCTTCGCCTTCACCGACGTCCCCGGCGCCGGCTTCGTGATCATCCCGCTGCTGGGCTGGTCAGGGCTCCGCTCGACGATGCGCGAGGCGCTGTCGCAGGCGCTGCTGGTCACGGTGATCTCGAGCGCCTTCACCAGCCTGGACCACGGGCCCTTCTCCATCGGGGGCCAGGCCTCCGTCAGCACGCTGGACGCACTCGGTCTGCTGATCTCCCTCTTCGTGCTCGACTGCGTCTTCATCGTGGTGCCGCTCTCCATGGCCGTGGGGCAGCAGCAGCGCAAGTCCAGCGAGGCGTTCCTGGAGCGGGAGAAGCTGCAGCACGTGCTGAGCAGTGCCACGGGCATGGCGATCATCGGCACCGACCGGTTCGGGCGGATCAACCTGTTCAACCCCGGTGCCGAGTTCCTCCTCGGCTACTCGGCCGCCGAGGTGATGGGCCGGTCACCGGCGATCTTCCACACCCCGGAGGAGGTCGCGACGCAGGCCGAGCGGCTGGGCGTCGAGCCGGACTTCGTGACCGTCTGCCTGGCCCAGGCCGCCAAGCCCAAGCCGTGGTCGGCCGACTGGGAGTTCCGCCGCAAGGACGGCGAGATGCGCAGCATGGCGATGACGCTGACGCCGGTGACCGACGACCACGGCAACGTGACCGGCTACGTCAGCACCGTCGATGACGTCACCGAGCGGGTGCGGTCGCAGCAGGCGCTGGTGACCGCGCTGGAGGCGGAGCGGTCGGCGGTCACGCGGCTCAAGGAGGTCGACGAGGTGAAGGACGCCTTCGTCTCCACCGTCAGCCACGAGCTGCGCACCCCGATCACCAACATCGTCGGCTACGTCGAGCTCCTGCAGGACGGCGTGTACGGCGACCCGACCGACGGCCAGCTCGCCGCACTGCAACGCGTCGAGCAGAACAGCGAACGGCTGCTCGCGCTGGTCGAGGACCTGCTCACCCTCTCCCGCCTCGAGGAGCCGGAGATGCGGCTGCAGAGCCGGATGATCGACCTGCGGCTGGTGCTCTCGGCGGTGCACGAGATGCTCGTCCCGACGCTGGCCACCCGCGAGCTGGACTTCCGCGTGGTGGTGCCGCAGCTGCCGGTCGCGGTGGACGGCGACCGGGAGAAGCTGGAGCGGATGCTGGTGAACCTCGCGGGCAACGCGGTGAAGTACACCCCGGACGGCGGCAGCGTGCTGCTCCGGCTGCAGCAGCGCGGTGGCACCGCCGTCATCGAGGTCGCCGACACGGGACTGGGCATCCCCGCCCAGGAGCTGGACTCGCTCTTCCGGCGCTTCTACCGCAGCTCGGTCGCCGAGCAGCGCGCCATCCAGGGCACCGGGCTCGGGCTCTCGATCGTGCGCAGCATCGCGACCCTGCACGGCGGCGAGGTGAGCGTGGACTCCGAGCTCGGCGAGGGCTCGACCTTCCGGGTCACGCTGCCCTGCCTGCAGGGAGCGGCGCGCGACGGCGAGGGGACCCGCGTCGACCGGGGTCAGAGATAGAGGCCGGTCTGGCTGTCGCCGAGTCGGTCGGTGGCCACCGCGTGGATGTCGCGTTCGCGCATCACGACGTACATCTCCCCCGAGACCTCGACCTCGGCCTTGTCCTGCGGGTCGAAGAGCACCCGGTCGTCGACCTCCACCTGGCGGACGTTCTGCCCGACGGCGACCACCCGGCTCCACTGGAGCCGCCGGCCGCCCATGGCCGCGGTCGCGGGGATGAGGATGCCGCCCGAGGACCGGCGCTCACCCTGCTCGTTCTCGACCTTCACCAGGACCCGGTCGTGCAGCATCCTGATCGGGGTCTTCTCCGCGCCCGACCCCTGGGGCACCCTGCCGGTCATCCGGGGAGCTTCACCTGACGACCTTGCGGACGACGACGACGACCGTGACGAAGCCGAAGAGGCCGCCGGCGACCTTGGCGATGTTCGCCCGGCGGGGAGCTCCGTTGACGTCGATGAAGTACGCCCGGATCGACGCCGCCTCGCGCCTGGCGATGGTCTTGGGGCTGGCGCGGTGGACGAGCTGGTCGATGGTCGCGGCCAACCGCACGCGGGCCTGCTCCATCTCGCTCTCGATCGAGCTGATCTCCTGGTCGCTCAACACCCACTCCTCGTCTCGGCTGTCGAGAGCAGAGGCTACCGTGTCGCCATGACCGCACGACTCGCCCCCGGCGACGCCGCCCCCGACTTCAGCCTGCCCACCGACGACGGCCGCACGGTCTCCCTCTCCGGTCTGCGCGGCCAGAAGGTCATCGTCTACTTCTACCCCGCGGCGATGACGCCGGGCTGCACCACGCAGGCGTGCGACTTCACCGATTCCCTCGACGCGCTAAAGGCTGCCGGCTACGAAGTGCTCGGCATCTCCCCCGACGCCCCGGACAAGCTGGCGAAGTTCCGCGAGCGCGACCACCTCACCATCACCCTGCTCTCCGACGCCGACCGGCAGGTGATGCAGGCCTGGGGTGCCTACGGCGAGAAGAAGCTCTACGGCAAGGTGGTCGAGGGGGTGCTCCGCTCCACGTTCGTGGTCGACGAGGAGGGCCGCATCGAACAGGCGCAGTACAACGTCAAGGCCACCGGCCACGTCGCGAAGCTGCGCCGCGAGCTCGGCGTCGGCGCCTGATCAACCCCCCGTGACGTCATACGGTCCGTGCGTCCGGGAGCACGGTTCGGATGACGTCCGGGCGCTCGTAGCCCAATTGGTAGAGGCACCAGGTTTAGGTCCTGGCCAGTGAGAGTTCGAGTCTCTCCGAGCGCACTCAGCGACCGGCGACGCCGGTGAGCACCTCCACGACCATCGGGGCGATGTCGCGCAGCGCCTTGCCCCGGTGGGAGATGGCGTCCTTGTCACCGGAGGCCATCTCGGCCGACGTCAGGGCGCCGTCCTGCTCGTCGGGGACGAAGACCACGTCGTAGCCGAACCCGCCACTTCCCCGCGTCTCCCGGATCACCCGTCCGCGCATGACGCCCTCGACGACGTGCTCGAAGAGGCCACCGGAGCCGTCGTCGTGGCAGAACGCGATCGCGCAGCGGAACTCCGCGCCACGTCGCTGGTCGGGCACGTCCGCGAGCTGCTCGAGCAGCAGCCGGTTGTTGCGGTCGTCGTCCTTGGGCTGGCCACTCCACCGTGCCGACAGCACGCCGGGCATGCCGTTGAGGGCGTCGACGCAGAGCCCGCTGTCGTCGGCCAGCGAGGGCAGCCCGGTCGCGGCGACGCCGGCGCGCGCCTTGACCAGCGCGTTGCCGGCGAAGTCGGGCTGGTCCTCGACCGGCTCGTCGTAGTGCGTGACGTCGTCGAGGCCCAGCACCTCGATGTCGGGCAGCCGCTCGGCCAGGATGCGCTGCATCTCGGCGAGCTTCTTGGCGTTGCGCGAGGCGAGGAAGACCCGGTCAGCCACCGAGCGCCTCCTGCTGGATCCGGGTCAGCTCGGCGCAGCCCTTCTCCGCCAGCCCCAGCAGCTGGTCGAGCTCGACCCGGTCGAAGGTCGCTCCTTCGGCGGTGCCCTGGATCTCCACGAACCGGCCCTCGCCGGTCATCACGACGTTCATGTCGGTCTCGGCGCGGACGTCCTCCTCGTAGGGCAGGTCCAGGCGCGGCACCCCGTCGATGATGCCGACCGAGACGGCGGCGACCGAGCCGGTCAGCGGATCCCCCGCCAGCGCACCCCTGCCCTTCAGGTGCGCCACCGCGTCGGCGAGCGCGACCCAGGCGCCGGTGATCGACGCCGTCCGGGTGCCGCCGTCGGCCTGCAGCACGTCGCAGTCGAGCACGATGGTGTTCTCCCCCAGCGCCTTGTAGTCCACCACCGCTCGCAGCGACCGGCCCACCAGCCGGGAGATCTCGTGGGTGCGCCCACCGATGCGGCCCCTGACCGACTCCCGGTCCGAGCGGGTGTTGGTCGCCGACGGCAGCATCGCGTACTCCGCGGTGACCCAGCCCAGACCGGAGCCGGTGCGCCAGCGCGGCACGCCGGTCGAGGCCGAGGCGGCGCAGAGCACCCGGGTGCGTCCGAACTCCACGAGCACCGAGCCCGCCGGGTGGTCCTGCCAGTGTCGGGTGATCCGGATCGGGCGCAGCTCGTCGTCGGCCCGGCCGTCCGGGCGGCCGTCGGGTCGGGATGTCGAAGTCATGGGCCCGACAGTACCGACGCCGATCGGCTCAGAGCTCGTGCACCTGCCCCGCGGAGGCGAGGTCGAGCGGACCGGCGTACGTCGTGGTGGCCTCGGCCAGCACCACCGCGCGGTCGTGCCACGGGGGCACGTGCGTCAGCACCAGCTTGCGCGCGTTCGCCGCGGTGGCGGCGCGGCCCGCCTCGGCACCGGTCAGGTGCAGGTCGGGCGGGTTGTCCTCGCCCTCGACGAAGGAGGCCTCGCACAGGAACAGGTCGGCGTCGGCGGCCGCCTCCTCCAGCTCCGGGCAGGCGCCGGTGTCGCCGGAGTAGGCGATCACGAGGCCCTCGACCTCGATGCGCAGGGCGTACGCCGTCACCGGGTGCTTGACCTGCCGCACGGCGACCGAGAAGGGACCGATCCGGAACGGGCCGTCGGAGCTCTCGGCGTACTCCCGGAACTCGAACTCCTGGTTCATGCCCGGGTCCTCGTCGAGGTCGTAGGCCTTGGCCATCCGCAGCGCGGTGCCGTGCGGCCCCCACACCGGGATCCGCGGCGCCGCTCCACCGGGGTGGTACTTGCGCAGCACGTAGTAGCCGGTCAGGTCGAGGCAGTGGTCGGCGTGCAGGTGGGAGAGGAAGACCGCGTCGATGTCGAGCACGTCGACGTGGCGCTGGAGGCTGCCCAGCGCGCCGCTGCCCATGTCGACCACCAGCCGCCAGGTGCGGCCCTCGTGCTCGGCCTCGAAGAGGTAGCAGCTGGCCGAGGAGTCCGGGCCGGGATAGGAACCGGCGCAGCCGACGACGGTCAGCCTCATGCGTTCACCGCCCACGCTCCCCCGGCGAACTGGCCGACCGTCTCGAGCTCCGGGCCGAGGAAGCGCCGGCCGATCGTGCCGAACTCCTCCGGCTGCCCGGTGGTGAGGAAGCGGTGCACCGGCGCGGCCGCGTCGTCGGGCCTCTCCAGGCCGTGCTGCACGAGTGTGCGGTAGACGTCCTTGGCGCACTCCTCCGCGCTGCTGACCAGGGTCACCTGGTCGCCCATCACGTAGGAGATCACGCCGGTGAGCAGCGGGTAGTGGGTGCAGCCGAGGATGAGCGTGTCGACACCCGCCGACGTCAGCGGGTCGAGGTACTCGTGGGCGGCGGCGAGCAGCTCCGGCCCGCTGGTGACACCGCGCTCGACGAAGTCGACGAACAGCGGGCACGCCCGGGTGAGCAGGGTGACGTGCGGCGCCACCGCGAAGGCGTCCTCGTAGGCCAGGGAGTCGGCCGTGGCCCGGGTGCAGATCACGCCGATGCGACCGGTGCGGCTCGCGGCGGCGGCACGGCGCGCCGCGGGCAGGATCACCTCGACGACGGGTACGTCGTAGCGCTCGCGGGCGTCCCGCAACATGGCGGCGCTGGCGGAGTTGCAGGCGATCACCAGCATCTTTACGCCCTGCTCGACGAGGTGGTCCAGGCACTCGAGGGCGTACTCGCGGACCTCGCCGATCGGCTTGGGCCCGTAGGGCTGTCGGGCGGTGTCGCCAAGGTAGAGCACCGACTCGTGCGGCAGCTGGTCGATCACCGCTCGAGCGACCGTCAGGCCGCCGAAGCCGGAGTCGAAGATGCCGATGGGAGCGTCTGCCACAGGCAGCAGGCTAGACGCGTGCTCCGGCAGATGTGAGCACAAGCGACGCAGGTCACCTGTCGCGGGCGCCACGCCCGGGTGCCCCGGCGTGTCCGCGGGTGTGCCAGAGCCACCACAGCCCGACGAAGGGCAGCACCAGCGGCACGTAGCCGTAGCCGTTGCCGTAGTCGGACCACACCGTCGCGTCGGCGTAGTCCTGCGGGAACAGCACGCTGGTGGTGCCGACGGCGAGCACGCCGGTCAGCTCGATGAGCACCGCGACCAGGGCGAGCCGGCGCCGGTCGGTGGCGAGCGCGTAGGTGGCGACGATGTAGACCACCGCGGCGAAGGCGCTCAGCGAGTAGGCGACCGGCGCCTGCGAGGCCTTGACCGCCAGTTGGACCGACGACCTGCCGGTCGCGCTCAGCGCGAAGATCCCGTAGACGAAGACCAGCACCCTGCCGAACCCCGACCCGGTGCGGGTGTGGGTCTCCCTGCTGCTGTCAGGCATGAGTGCCCCACACCTGGGCCAGCCGGAGGAAGAGGAACGGGACGAGGAGCACGCCCACGAGCAGCACCGCCGTACCGCCACGGCTGCGCTCGGACAGCGACCAGATCGCCGCGACCGGCAGGATCAGCAGCGAGCCGATCAGATAGCCGACGTACGTCGCCACCGACACTCCGTCGTGCGGCCCGGCCACCCGGACGATGCCGAGCACCAGCTGCACCAGCAGCCCGAGCTCGACCACCGCCAGCAGCCCGAGGACGGCCACCCCCGGGGTGCGGTTGCGGACGATCAGCACCACCACGACCAGCGCCGTCAGCAGGCAGATGCCGGTGAGGACCCACTGCAGGACGAGCACGGCCGCACGCTAGCGCTCAGTCGAAGGGCAGCTGCGGTTGGGGCGGCGCCAGCGCCGGGTCGACCCCGTCGAAGAGGCTGCTGACCGACTCACCCGCGTGCACCCGGCTGATCGCCTCACCGAAGAGCGTCGCCACCGACAGCACCCGCAGCTCCGGCCAGTCCGTCGGCGGCGGCACGGTGTCGGTGGTCACCACCTCGGTGATCCGCGGGTGGGACTGCAGCCGCTCCACCGCCTTGCCGACGAAGAGCCCGTGGGTGCAGGCGACGGCGGCCTGCTCGCAGCCGGCCTCCTGCAGCCGGTCGAGCAGCTCGACGATGGAGCCACCGGTGGCGATCTCGTCGTCGAGCACGATGGCGCGCTTGCCGGCCACGTCACCGACGATCGCGTCGATCACCACCCGGTCGTCGGCCAGCCGCTGCTTGCTGCCCGCCGCGACCGGCAGGCCGAGGAGCCGGGAGAACTGCGTGGCGGTCTTGGCGTTGCCGAGGTCGGGCGAGACGACCACGGAGTCGCTCAGGTCGGTGGCGAGGAAGTGCTCGGCCAGGATGCCCAGGGCCGTCAGCTGGTCGACCGGCACCGAGAAGAAGCCGTGCACCTGGGGCGCGTGCAGCGTCATGGTCAGCACCCGGTCGACCCCCGCCGCGGCGAGCAGGTCGGCGACCAGGCGGCCGCCGAGGGAGATCCGGGAGGCGTCCTTCTTGTCCGACCGCGCGTAGGCGTAGTGCGGGATCACCGCGGTGATCTGCGCGGCAGAGGCGCCCCGGGCGGCGTCGACCATCAGCAGCAGCTCCATCAGGTGGTCCTGGGTGGGCGGCACCAGTGGCTGCACGAGGTAGACGTCACGCTGCCGGCAGTTGGCCTGCAGCTGGGCCTGAAGGCAGTCGTTGCTGAACCGTTTGGTCTCGACCGAGGAGAGCGGGACCCCGAGGTGGTCGCAGATCCCCCGGGCAAGCGGCCGGTGGGCACTTCCGCTGAAGACCACGATCTCGCGCACGGGCGACACGCTATCGGAAGGGTCAGGCCCAGAGCTGCCCTTCCAGCCGATCCTCGGCCTCGTCGACGGTGCCCTCGTAGGCGCCGGTGGAGAGGTACTTCCAGCCGCCGTCGGCGACCACGAAGACGATGTCGGCCCGCTCCCCGGCCTTGACCGACCTGGCCGCCTGGGCCAGCGCGGCGTGCAGGATCGCGCCCGTCGAGATGCCGGCGAAGATCCCCTCCGACTCCAGCAGCTCCCGGACCCGGCGTACGGCGTCACGCGGGCCGACCGAGAAGCGCGCGTCGATCAGGCCGGCGTCGTACAGCTCGGGGACGAAGCCCTCGTCGAGGTTGCGCAGCCCGTAGACCAGCTCGCCGTAGCGAGGCTCGGCCGCGACGATGCGCACGTCGGGCTTGTGCTCGCGGAAGAACCTGCCGACGCCCATCAGCGTGCCGGTGGTGCCGAGCCCGGCGACGAAGTGGCTGACCGTCGGCAGGTCGGTGAGGATCTCCGGTGCGGTGCCCTCGTAGTGGGCCAGGGCGTTGGCGGGGTTGCCGTACTGGTAGAGCATCACCCAGTCGGGGTGCTCCTCGGCGAGGCGCTTGGCCACCCGGACCGCCTCGTTGGAGCCGCCCGCCGCCGGGGAGGAGACGACCTCCGCGCCCCACATGCGCAGCAGCGCCCGTCGCTCCTCGGAGGTGTTCTCCGGCATGACGCAGACCATCCGGTAGCCGCGGAGCTTGGCGGCCATCGCCAGCGAGATGCCGGTGTTGCCCGACGTCGGCTCCAGCACCGTGCAACCCGGGCGGAGCAGGCCCTCCTTCTCGGCGACCTCGACCATCTTCAGCGCGGCCCGGTCCTTGATGGAGCCGGTGGGGTTCTGGTCCTCGAGCTTCGCCCACAGCCGGACGTCCGGGGACGGCGACAGCCGCGGCAGTCCCACCAGCGGGGTGCCGCCGATGGTGTCGAGCAGGGAGTCGAAGAGCATGCCGGTCGCGGGGCCCGCGTGGATCAGCCGCCGGCGACGGCGGGGAGGATCACGACCTGGTCGCCGTCGGACACCGGGGCGCCGAGGCCGCCGGCGAAGCGGACGTCCTCGTCGTTGACGTAGACGTTGACGAACCGGCGCAGCTCCTCACCTTCGAGCAGCCGCTCCTTGATGCCGGGGTGGTTGTCCTCCAGGTTGTCGACGACCTCCGCGAGCGTCGCACCGGAGGCCTCCACCGCCTTCTCCCCGCCGGTGTAGTTGCGCAGGATGGTCGGGATGCGGACCTCGATGGCCATGCCTCTCCTCTTTCGATCCGTGTCGTGTCGGGTCGGTAGGTGCCCGATCAGTCGATGTTCGACTCGGGGGCCGACCCGGGGACCGACGACACCACGGTGACCTCCTCCTCGGTCACCTCGCCGTCGACGATCCTGTAGGACCTGAACTCCACGGGGCCGTCACTATTCCCGTGCTCGCGTGTGGAGACCAGCACATAGTGGGCGCCGGGCTCGTTGGCCAGGCCGATGTCGGTGCGGCTGGGGTAGGCCTCCGTGGCGGTGTGCGAGTGGTAGATCACCACCGGCTCCTCGTCGTTGGCCCACATCTCCTTGTAGAGCCCGAGCAGCTCGGTCGAGTCGAACTCGTAGAAGGTCGGCGACCCCGCCGCGTTGATCATCGGCACGAACCGCTCGGGACGGTCGGTTCCTTCCGGGCCCGCGACGATGCCGCACGCCTCGTCGGGGTGGTCCCGTTTCGCGTGCGCCACGATGGCGTCGTAGACCGCCTGCTCGATCCTCAGCACGCCCCGAGCCTACGGGGCCGCGCATGCCACGGCTCCCCGTGCCCACCTTCCGGATGGGCGCGGGGAGCCGCCTCGGTCAGTCGTCCGGCCCGGTCCGTCGGGTCAGGGCAGGTAGTACATCGGGTTGGGCAGCTTGTAGGTCCTGTCCGCGTAGCCGCCGTTGAGGTCGCTGTACTGGTCACCGAAGTTCGCGACGATGTCGTAGCCGAGCGCCTCGATGTGCTTCCTGGTCTCGGACTTCCGCTCGGTCGTGGTGCACGTGTTGTCTCCGGTGGTGTCGCAGGTGATCCAGGACTGCCCGGTGTCGTTCTTCAGGTAGACGTTGTCGGGGTTCTCCGCGTCGCCGGTGCCGACCACCGGGTAGCCGCGCGCGGTGAGGTCCTGCTCGGTCCCGTTGCGCTGGCCCTCCGGTCGGCCCGTGAGGAAGAACACCGCGTAGCCGTGGTCGGCGGCCCACTGGGCGAGGTCGGGCATGCCCGGCACCGCCGGCAGGTCGAAGCCCGGGTCGGTGACGAAGGCCGCGTTGTCGCTGGGGTTGTAGCCGAAGTTGGCGTAGATCTCATAGCTGTAGGTGTTCAGCGAGGTGTCGTCGACGTCGAGCAGGATCGCCTTGCGGGCGGCACGTCCGTGGCCCTTCCGGTCGCCGTGCGCGGCGAGGTAGCGCTCGGCGCTCCGCTCGATGCCCGACATCTCGTGCACGTAGGCGCTGTCCGGCGAGAAGGTGTGCAGCGGCACGTCCTTGCCGTCCGTGGTGACCGGGTCGTAGACCTGCGTGCCGTTGCTGTCGGTCATCAGCGTGTCGCCGTAGTAGGCCTTGATCGCGCTCGAGACCTGGCCGATGTTCTGGATCTGGTCGGCGCTGGTCGGGTTGGTGGGCGGTGGGGGCACGGGGCGGTAGTCGTGCGCGACGGCGCCCCCGGCGAGGGCGAGCGTCGCGGAGGCCGCGACCGCCACGGAGGCGATGGTGGTGCTGCGGGCAATGCGCTTGTGGCGCCATGGAGTCAGGGAGTTGAACACGGCCGCACCTTTCGAAAATCGGACAGAAGCGCGGACACCTTCACACCGCCGGCGGCGGACCGCAAGCGATTCGGTGGGAAAAATGGCACTAAGGGTGGACTCGTGCATCGAACGCACGTTCGTCGGTGCACGCGCACCGCGTGCCGGCTCCCGTCAGTTGACGGCCTCCACCAGGGTCTCCTGCAGGAACGCCAGCCAGTCGTAGATGTCGTGCACCTGGGCCCGAGGATCGTCGGGCGGCAGCGACTCCCAGTAGTCCTCGTCCCCCTCCTCGACTCCGAGCCGGGTCGCCAACGCCAGCCGCATGTCGGTGAAGCAACGCAGCCAGGACATCGCCGCCTCCTCGTCGAGCTCGACGTCGATGTAGAGCCCGTCCTCCGGCTCCGAGGGCAGTCCGGCCTGTTCGAGGGAGTCGATCAGCGTCCCGGCTGCGGCAGCCTTTCCGTTGCGCAGTGTGCCCTCGGTGAACCGCCGGAAGTCGGCGGCTGCTTCCTCGTCGTCCGGATAGGCGTTCGGGAAGAGGCGGGCCAGGACGGGGTCGTCGGGCGCACTCGTCGGGCCCGAGAAGTCGAACATCTCCTCCAGCGGGTCGGTCGACCCCGGCGTGGCCTCCTCGTTGCGCAGCAGCTCGATGAGCTGCGCGGCCAGCGAGCGCAGCAGGTCGGCCTCGTAGGCCGTGAAGGTGGCCATGGCGGCGCCGCTGCGGCGGTGTCGTGAGAATCCGTGCGTCACTCGTCGGCCTTCTGCATGGTCGCCCAGAGCCCGTACTCGTGCATCGCCTGCACGTCGCGCTCCATCTCCTCACGGGTCCCGGTCGACACGACGGAGCGGCCGTCGTGGTGCACCTCGAGCATCAGCTTCTCGGCCTTGGCCCGGGCGTAGCCGAAGTACTTCTGGAACACGAACGTCACGTAGGACATCAGGTTCACCGGGTCGTTCCAGACGATGGTGACCCAGGGCTGGGCCAGCTTCGTGACGTCGTCGACCTGCGGCTCGTCGAGCTCGACGGGACTGGTGGACACGTGCTCCATTGTGCCCATGACGCCGCGGAGCGCCCAATCACTAGGGTGAGCGCGTGAGCACAGCACTGCTGACCGACCACTACGAGCTGACCATGCTGCAGGCCGCGCTGTCGTCGGACAACGCAGGCCGGCGGTCGGTCTTCGAGCTCTTCGCGCGCCGGCTGCCCGGGGGGCGGCGGTACGGCGTCGTCGCCGGCACGGGGCGCATCCTCGACGCCCTGGAGGAGTTCCGCTTCGGCGCTGCCGAGCTCGACTTCCTCCGCGGGCACGAGGTCGTCGACGAGCAGACCCTGGAGTGGTTGGCCGACTTCCGCTTCTCCGGCGACATCTGGGGTTACGCCGAGGGCGAGGTCTACTTCCCCCACTCCCCCGTGCTGGTGGTGGAGTCGACCTTCGCCGAGGCGGTGCTGCTCGAGACGCTGGTGCTCTCGATCCTCAACCACGACTCGGCGATCGCGTCGGCCGCTTCCCGGATGACCTGGGCCGCCGGCGACCGGCCGTGCATCGAGATGGGCTCCCGACGCACCAGCGAGTGGGCCGCGGTCGCCGCGGCGCGGGCGGCGTACGTCGCCGGCTTCTCGGCCACCTCGAACCTCGAGGCCAGCCGGCGGCACGGCGTGCCGAGCACCGGCACGAGCGCGCATTCCTTCACGCTGCTGCACGACACCGAGGAGCAGGCCTTCCGCGCCCAGGTCAGCTCGCTCGGCGAGGGCACCACGCTCCTCGTCGACACCTACGACATCGCCGAGGCGGTGCGGCTGGGTGTCGAGATCGCCGGCCCGGACCTCGGTGCGGTGCGGATCGACTCCGGCGACCTCGGCGTGCTCGCCCGGCAGGTGCGCGCCCAGCTCGACGAGCTCGGCGCGACGAAGACCAGGATCGTGGTCACCTCCGACCTCGACGAGTACGCCATCGCGGCGCTCGGCTCCGCCCCGGTGGACGGGTACGGCGTCGGCACCCAGCTGGTCACCGGCAGCGGGCACCCGACCTGTGGCTTCGTCTACAAGCTGGTGGCTCACGAGGGCGCCGACGGCGAGCTGGTCGACGTGGCGAAGAAGAGCAAGGACAAGGCGTCGATGGGCGGACGCAAGTACGCGCTGCGCCGCCTCGACGACCACGGCGTCGCCGATGCCGAGGTCATCGGCGTGGGCCAGCCGCCCGAGGGCGACGGCAACGACCGGCACCTGCTCGTCCAGCTCGTGGAGGACGGCGAGGTGGTGGGCCGGGAACCGCTCGACGTGGTCCGGGTGCGCCATGAGCGGTCCCGCGAGGAGCTGCCCATCACGGCGCGGACGCTGCAGAAGGGCGACCCGGTCATCCCGACGCTGCACGTCGGCGGCTGACCAGGTCACCGACCCGTCGGCGGCCGCGGCGGAGCTTGCCGCTCAGCCGGTCCTGGTCGTCGCGCTCGGCAGCCACGGTGACCGCGATCGCCAGCGCATCGAGGGCCGCCTCGCGGAAATCCTGCGGACGGAAGACGTCGGGGTCGGTCCACGGTTCCTCAGGGGGTGGAGGCACTGGCCGCAGCTCCTCCAGGTCCCCGACCACGTCGATGCCCCGGTCCCTGGCCCACGCGATCCACTCCCCGGACCGCTCGGCGACCCAGTCGTGCTGCTCCGGCGGCAGCCGGACCGGCGCGGAGCGACGCTGGGCGAGTCCCTGCTGCGCGATCAGGTTCTTGACCACGTGCCGGTGGCGGTGGTCGGTGCGGCCGCGCAGCCGACGGTTGAGCAGCCTCAGCACCTGGGTCTCGGGGATGCCCAGCGACTCGTTGCGCCGCTCCGGCTCCTCCGGCGCCCAGTCCGGGTCGACGCCGATGGCCGCGCAGAACCGGCGCCAGAGCAGCGTCGGGTCGGAGCCGGAGCGGGGCACCGTGACCACGTGCAGCCGCTCCGGTGGCAGCCCCGCGCTCCACGTGCCGAGCACGGCCGGCAGGTCGAAGGCCTGCATGAACCAGACGTCGTTGTCGCGGGCCCGGTGCAGGAACCTGGCGAACCGCATCTCCCGGCCCTGCTTGACCGCCTCCTGCCACGCCGACGGCAGCAGCCGGGCGAGGTCGCGGGCGGTGTAGACGATGTGCACCTCGGCGTCACCGAGGTCGGCCATCACCCGGGCCACCAGTTCGGGCGGCGCGGGGGCGAGCAGCTCGTGGGAGATCACGGCGGCGCCGTCGTGGCGTCGTACCTGCTCCAGCAGCTGCTGCCACGCGCCGCGGGCGTGCCCGGGTGGGCCGCCCCAGTCCTGGCCGAGGAGGTCGAGGGCGGCGCGGAAGTGCAGCGCCCCGCGCCCCGACCACCACGGTGTCATCGGCACCAGGACGCCGTGGCGCGCGAGCCGGGGGGAGTTGGCGAAGAGCCGCTCCTGCAGGTAGGTCGTCCCGGTCTTGGGAGCACCGACATGCAGGTAGACGCGTCGCTGGGTCGACGCATGCGCTCGCATGCGGCACAGCCAATCACGACGCCGGTGGGGACCGAGTAATCTCCCCACATGAAGCAGGCCCTCATCGTCGTGGACGTGCAGAACGACTTCTGCGAAGGCGGTTCGCTGGCCGTCCAGGGCGGCGCCTCGGTGGCCAGTGACATCGGCGCGCTGCTGCACCACTGGTCGCGCAAGGACCCCAAGGCGCCGTCGTACGACGTGGTCGTCGCCACCAAGGACCACCACATCGACCCCGGGGCTCACTGGGCGCGTCCCGGTGAGGACCCGGACTTCGTGGACAGCTGGCCGGTGCACTGCAAGGTCGGCACCGACGGTGAGGCCTTCCACCCCAACCTCGATCCGCAGCCCTTCGACGCGGTGTTCCTCAAGGGTGAGCACGAGGCGGCCTTCTCCGGCTTCGAGGGCCGCTCCGCCGACGGCAGCACGCTGGCAGCGTGGCTGCGCGACCACGACGTCGAGCAGGTGGACGTCTGCGGCATCGCCACCGACTACTGCGTGCGGCACACCGCACTGGACGCCTGCGCCAACGGCTTCCGGGTCCGGCTGCTGGGCCGGCTCTGCGCCGGGGTCGCCCCGGACTCGACGAAGCGGACGCTGGAGGAGCTGCGCGAGGCGGGCGTCGAGATCCTCGACTGACCGCCCGTCTCAGCGGCCGTCTCAGCGGCCGTCTCAGCGGCCGCGGAACTCCGGCCGGCGCTTCTCGTCGAAGGCCCGCATGCCCTCCGCGACGTCCTCGGTGGCCAGCAGCACCGTCTGGCCGACCCGTTCGCGCTCCAGCGCGTCGTGCAGCCCGGTGAGGGTCGCGGCGTTGACCGCCTTCTTCGTGGCCGCGAAGGCCAGCGGCGGACCGCTCGCCAGCCGGCGCGCCAGCGCGGTGACGGTGTCGTCCAGGTCGGCGTCCTCGACCAGGTGGCTGACCAGCCCCGCGTCGTACGCCTCCTGCGCCGGCAGCGCCTCGGCGAGCAGGGCCATCCGCATCGCCCGGGCCCGCCCGACCGAGGCGGCGACCGTCCACGAGGAGCCGCCGTCGGGCATCAGCCCGATCCGGGTGAACGCCAGCAGGAACCGCGCCGAGCGGGCCGCGACGACGAGGTCGCACGCCAGCGCCAGCGAGCAGCCGACGCCGGCCGCCACCCCGGCCACGCCGGCCACCACCGGCTTGTCGAGGCCGGTGACCGCCCGGATGAGCCGGTTGGCGGCATCGAGCGCGCGGACGTCGAACCGCTCGTGGGCAGCCTCACCGGCGACGTCCGCACCGGCGCTGAACGACCCACCCGACCCGCGTACGACGACGCACCGCACCTCTTCGCTGGCGACCGATCGCTCCAGTGCCTCGCTCAGCGTGCCGACCATGGAGTCGGTCAGCGCGTTGAGCCGCTCGGGCCGCCTCAGGGTCAGCCACAGCGCACCGCCCTCGAGGCGCACCTCCACGTGCTCGTCGCCGGCAGGCAGGGACGTCACCGGGTCCATGGCCGCAACCTAGCCCAGACCGGCACGAGCGCCGCGGCGGAAGTCCCGCGGCCCGCAGGACCTCCTGCCCTGTGCACCCCCCGACCCCCGGCGCAGGGTTGACGAGTCCGGACGCCGTGCCTGCGGCGGTTCCAGCACGGGAGGTGCGCGATGAGCTCGCAGACCTATCCGGTCCGCGTCGAGGCCTCGCTCGACGAACCACTCAGCCGCTGGCTGTGGCTGGTCAAGTGGCTGCTGGTGATCCCCCACTACTTCGTGCTCGCCTTCCTGTGGCTGGCCTTCCTGGTGCTCACCGTGGTCGCCTTCGTGGCGATCCTGTTCACCGGCCGCTACCCCCGCACGGTCTTCGAGTTCAACGTCGGCGTGCTGCGCTGGACGTGGCGGGTCGGCTACTACGCCTACAGCAGCCTGGGCACCGACCACTACCCGCCGTTCACGCTCGCCGAGCGCGCGGACTACCCCGCGCACCTCGAGATCGCCTACCCGGAGCACCTCTCCCGGGGCCTGGTGCTGGTGAAGTGGTGGCTGCTGGCGATCCCGCACTACCTCGTGGTGGCGCTCTTCGTGGGCGGGGGCTGGTACGTCGGCCGCGACGTCGTGCGCAACGAGCCGGTGCTCTGGCAGGGCGGGCTGATCGGCATCCTGGTGCTCGTCGCCGCGGTCGTGCTGCTCTTCACCGGCCGCTACCCCCGCGGCATCTTCGACCTGGTGCTCGGGCTGAACAGGTGGGTGGTCCGGGTCGCCGCCTACGCCGGGCTGATGACCGACGACTACCCGCCGTTCCGGCTCGACCCCGGAGGCACCGAGCCCCCGGGACCCGTGCTCGCCGTCGGGCAGGCCTCGCCGGGAGGCAGCGACACCGCGGCGCCGCCCGCTGCCGAGAAACCTGCCGAGGGTCCTGTCGAGGGTCCTGCCGAGGGGCCTGCCGGGAAGTCCCCCGCACCTCCAGCCGACCACTGGGGAGCCGGGCGCATCTTCGGGGCCGTGATCTCCTCCCTGCTGCTGCTGGTGGCGCTCGGCCTGCTGCTGTCCGGGGCAGGCGTGCGCATCGCCGACTCGGTGGCCCGTGGCAGCGACGGTTACATCACCAGCTCGCCGATGCGCTTCTCCTCGGCCGGGTACGCCGCGACCTCACAGTCGGTGACCGTCGGCCTCGGCAGCTGGCCGGACCTGCCGGGCGGCTGGCTGGGCAACATCCGGGTGACCGCGAACGCGCACAGCAGCGAGCCGCTCTTCCTCGGCATCGCTCCGACCGCCGCCGCCCGCCGCTACCTCGCCGGCGTCGCCCACACCACGGTGCTCGGCAGCCAGAGCGGGCGTCAGGACCTGGTCCGGCGCTTCCACGGCGGTGGCGCGCCCGCCACCGCCCCGGCCGGCGCTCGCATCTGGGCTGTCTCCGCCTCCGGGCCCGGGCAGCGGTCGCTGACCTGGCAACCGCGCAGCGGCAGCTGGACGCTGGTGGTGATGAACGCCTCGGGCAGCACGCCGGTCGCCTCCGACGTGACCGTGGGCGCTCAGCTGCCGGTGCTGGGCGACCTGTCCGTCGGCCTCTTGGTCGCCGGAGCCGTGCTGGCCCTCATCGGCGGGGCGGTGCTCGCGGCGGTCCTCACCCGTCGGCGTACGACGACACCACCGCCGGTCAGCTGAGCCCCGCGCCCCACTTCCGGGCGAGCGCTCGGACCACCGTCGCGTTGCGGTTGGTGGAGTCGCCGAGCGCCCGGCGTACCGCCGCGTTGGGACCCTTCGCCCGGTGGTAGGGGATGTCGAAGAGCAGGTGCACCGCCCGGCCCCGGACCACGGCCCGCTGGCCGGGCAGCTCGCGCCCCTCGATCACCGCGCGCGCCTCGGCGTCGGGCTCGTGCCGGAGCAGCTCGACGTAGTGGCCGAACTCCGGCGGCCCGTCGGTGGCCACCTCGTCGGCGTCCGCGGCGACCTGCACCAGCTCGTGCGGCGCCATCGCGATGGTCGCGACCTCGAAACCGCGGTCGGCGAGGAAGAGCGCCTCGAGTTCCTTCTCCAGCACCTCCCGTGACTCCACCGCGGCGCTCAGCCGGATGTTGCCGGTCTGGATGTGGGTCTCCACGTCGGCGTACCCGGCCTCGGTCAGCACCCGCCGGAGGTCGGCCATCGGGTACTTGCGAGCGCCGACGTTGACGGCCCGCTGGAAGGCGATCCAGGTCGGCATCAGCTGTTGCTGAACACCGCGTCGCCGCCGGCCTCCGGCCCGCGTCCGGCCCAGGTCCAGGCGTAGGCCGGGTCCTCGGTGGCCAGCGCCGCCTCGCCGAGCTCCAGGGGTCGGAAGGTGTCGACCATCACCGCCGACTCGTCGAAGGACTCCACCCCGATCGACCTCTCGTAGGCGGCCGGTTGCGGGCCGTGGGCGTAGCCGCCGGGGTGCAGTGAGATCGAGCCGACGTTGATGCCGCTGCCCTTGCGGGCCTCGTAGTCGCCGCCGACGTAGAACATCACCTCGTCGGAGTCGACGTTGGAGTGGTAGTAGGGCACCGGGATGGACTGCGGGTGGTAGTCGACCTTGCGGGGCAGGAAGTTGCAGACCACGAAGTTGTAGCCCTCGAAGACCTGGTGCACCGGCGGCGGCTGGTGCACCTTGCCGGTGATCGGCATGAAGTCCTCGACGTTGAAGGTGTAGGGATAGAGGCAGCCGTCCCAGCCGACCACGTCGAAGGGGTGGGTGGCGTAGGTCAGCTTCGTGCCGACGATGCCCGACGGGCCGTTGCCGCGGTGCTTGACCAGCACCTCGACGTCCTCACCCTCGCGCACCTCGGGCTCGACCGGCCCGTGCAGGTCGCGCTCGCAGTAGGGCGCGTGCTCGAGGAACTGCCCGAACCGGGAGAGGTAGCGCCGCGGCGGCGAGATGTGCGAGTTCGCCTCGATGGCGTAGAGCCGCGACACCTCGCCGTCGACGTCGCTGGGCACCCACCGGTGCGTGGTCGACCGCGGGATCACCACGTAGTCACCGGGCCGGTAGCTGAGCACCCCGAAGACGGTCTCGACGGTGCCGCTGCCGTCCTCGACGTAGACGCACTCGTCGCCGATGGCGTTGCGGTAGTACGGCGAGGCCGCGTCGGTCACCACGTAGCTGATCCGCACATCACCGTTGCCGAGCACCAGCCGGCGTCCGGTGACCGGGTCGCCGCCGGTCCCGACCTGGTGCAGCTTGAGGTGGCGGGGCTTGAGCGGATGGTTGGGAGTCGTGCAGAGATCACCCGGCTCCCAGACCTCGCTGTTGACGATCGCCGACGGCACGCCGCGGTGATAGAGCAGGGAGGAGTCGGAGGAGAAGCCCTCCTCGCCCATCAGCTCCTCGTAGCGGATGTTGCCGTCCGCGTCGCGGTGCGCGGTGTGACGGGTACGGGGGATGTCGCCGACAGCTCTGTAGTACGCCACGTGCCAACACTCTCAAGCGGTGCTTTAGCGTGGCAACC
>DATDNR010000140.1:0-5810 GCA_036518175.1 Marmoricola sp. | reverse complement strand
GATCTTCCTCACCTGGGACGAGGGAAAGCACGACCTCGGCCAGCACATTCCCCTCCTGGTGGTCGCACCCTCGACCCGCCCCGGCACCAGAAGCGGCGGCCGCTTCGACCACTACTCACTGCTGCGCACCACCTCGGACCTCCTCGGCGTGACCCCACCCGGACATGCCGCTGGGGCCCCCTCGATGCAATCCGCCTTCGGACTCTGAGAAGGACGCGAGTCAGGCGTGCCCTGCGGCCGGAAGGCGCAGCAGGAAGTGCCCGCCCTCGTCGGGGACAGCCTCGACCCGCACCGCTGCGGTCGAGGCGAGCCGTCGTACGACGGCCAGCCCGAGGCCGGTGCCCCCCTCGCGGCTGGACCAGCCCGGCTCGAACACCGTCTCGAGATGTTCGGGCGCGACACCGGGGCCGTCGTCGCGCACGTGCACGGCCACCGGGTCGCCGGGCCGGACCTCGAGGCGGACGCTGGTGCGGGCGTGCTGGCGGGCGTTGTCGAGCAGCGGGGCGACGAGGGACCGCAGCAGCTCGGGAGCCACCTTGACCTGGACCTGGGTGGGCCCCTGCCACGAGGTGGGGACATCAAGTCCCTCGAGCATCGGGGCAAGTGTGTCGTGAAGGTCGGCACTGCCCTCGCCGAGGTCCCTGGCCCGGGCGGCGTCGAGCAACGTTCGTAGAGACTCCTCCATTCGGCGGGTGGCCTCCACGATGGAGGTCAGGGCCTCCTGCCCCTGTGGGCCAAGTCGGATCTGGGCGAGCTGCGCTTCGGCGCGGATCACGGTCAGTGGCGTGCGCAGCTCGTGGGCCACTTCGTCGGTCAGGCGACGCTCGGCTGCCAACGCGCTGGAGATCCTGTCGAGCATCTGGTCCAGGGTCTGGCCCAGTTCGGTGATCTCGTCGACCGGTGGTCCGAGCCCGAAGCGGCGGTCCGGGTCGTGCTCGCGCCAGGAGTCAGCGGTCTCGGCCATCCGGTGCACCGCCCCGAGGGAGCGCCGGGTGACTTCGTGTGCCACCACGCCGGCGACCGCAATGGTCACCAGGCCGAGCGCGACAGCCAGCCAGAGGCCGCGCTGCTCAGAAGTTTCATACGGCCTCAGATCGACACTGGCCACCACTGCCGCCACTGGGTGGCCGCGCCAGCTCAGTGGTTGGGCATAGAGCAGGTAGCCGCGCGCAGCGCGGTAGGCGGATCGGTGGCTCCGGGCGAGCACCCGGGCCGTCGGCGCGAGGGCCGAGGGCACGCGGCCGTCCCGGAGCCGGCCGCCCGCGCTGAACACCCACGCGGAGCGGTCGAAGGTGTCTGTCCTGCCCTCGAGCAGCCGCACCTGCCCCCCGCTGATGCTGATGCTGGCTTTGACCCCTTCGGCCCTGGCACGGGCGAGAGAGCGGGCGTCTGCCTGACTGGCGTGGGAGAGCAGGTCTTGGGCGAGGAACACCAGCAGGACCATCATCATCGTGGTGGCGAGCACGCTGGTGGCCACCATCCGACTGCGCAGCGACGTCATCGCCACCGGTGCCCCACTCCTCGCACCGTCTCGATGCGTCCACCGGAGCCCACCTGGTCGAGCTTGGCGCGCAGGCGTCGGACGTAGGAGTCAAGGCTGTTGTCGGAAACCATCGCTCCCAGTGGCCAGCCGGCTTCGACGAGGGCCTGCCGGCGGACCACCTCCCCCGGCGTTCGCAGCAACCGGGCGAGCAGGCGGAACTCCGTCGGCGTCAGGGTGAGCCGATGTCCCTCACGGATGACGCCATGTCCGGTCGGGTCGAGGACCAGGTCCTCGTTGGGCCCCGCCGCGGAGGGGGTCCGGCGCAACAGAGCCGCGACCCTGGCGAGAAGCTCGGGCACCTCGAACGGCTTGGTCAGGTAGTCGTCGGCTCCGGAGTGGAAGCCGGCCACCTTGTTGTGTACGCCGTCGTACGCGGTCAGCATCAGCACCGGGATCTCCACTCCGCGACTGCGCAAGGCGGTGCACACGTCGCGGCCGTCGGCATCCGGGAGCCCTACGTCGAGCACCAGGACTCCGGGGTCCCACTCCTCCAGATGCCTCAACAGCTCGCCCGCGGTGGCCGACGCCCGCACTTGGTAGCCCTCCGCCTCCAACATGCGTCGGAGCATGATGCGCACCGCTGCGTCGTCCTCGCAAACCACCACCCGGGACATTCCCGCGACGGTAGGACGTCTTCCTGACCCAGGCATGACGTCTGTGATCTCAGCGACGGCACAGCGTCAGCGCGCTGAGGCCGGGACCAGCACCACCGGGCACGGCAACAGGCCGGCCAGGTCGGCGCCGACGTCACCGTGCAGCAGTCGCCCGACGGCGTGTGGCGGAGGAGGCCGACCGACGACCAGTAGGTCCGTCGGGCCCACCGCCGCAATGAGCGTGTCCAGTGGCGGTCCATGCCGGGCGAGCAGGTCGCACGGCACCTGCCCCACCACCGCGGCGTCCGCCGTGTCGGCCCAAGCCTGCAACCTGGCGTGTGCCGTCTCCCCGGCAGCGTGTGAACCCGGGCTGCGCTGCCAGGCGTGCACTGCGGTCAAGGGCACGGAGCGCAGGGCTGCCTCACGTCGGCCCCACTCCAGCGCTGCCTGAGACGCCCGGCTTCCAGACATAGCCACCACGATGCGTCCCAGCGGCGGACACTCGCCCTCTGGCACTGCGACGAGTGGGCGCCTCGATGCACGCAGGCAAGCCGTGAGCATCCGGGACGGATGGCTGGCGCCGCGGTGACCACCCACGACGAGCAGGTCGGACGCCTCGGCGAGAAGCGCTGCCACCGGATCTCCGGAAACGGAACGGCAAGTCGCACCGCCGGGGAACAGGTCGTCCACCCCGCAGCCGATCTCGACGCTGAGGCGGACCGGGACCGACCACGCGTGCACCACGATCAGCGGGAGGCGGCGTAGCGCGGCCTCATCGGCTGCCCACGCCACAGCCGACCGACCCGTCGAAGATCGGCCGGCGCCGACGACCACTGCCGCCATCTGCCTCGCTCCATGCTGGTGTGCCTCCCACGGTTGTAGGCCGCCGGAGGCATACCTGGCAAGAGGGGCAACGGTGCCTCAGTCCTCCGCGGACGCGACCCTGGCCCCGGACGCGACGTCGGTCTGAGCCGTCGCGTCCGGGTGAACGAGGTCGGTGCGGTCCTTGCGGGTGATCGACAGGTAGACGACGGTCACGAGGATCGCTGTCAAGAAGAGCAGGCTGGTCCACAGGGTCCCCCAGCCCAGTCCGCCTTCGCTCTTGTCCGAGGCGAGGAAGTCACCGATGTTGGCGCCCAGAGGACGGGTCAGGATGTAGGCGATCCAGAACGACAACACCGCTCCCGCGCCGGCCCGCCAAGCAACCAGAACAGCGAGGATCAGGCCCAGAGGCAGCAGCACCGAGGTCCCCGGCGACCACCCGGTCAGCTCCAAGGTCCAGTCACCCAAGGCGGTGCCCAACGCGAAGGTCACCAGCACGGTCAGCCAGTAGAAGCCCTCGCGCGGCCGGGTCACGATCGAGTGGATCGACAGCGTCCGCTCCCGGGCGTACCAGACGCTGAAGACCACGGCCAGCAGCACTGAGAACACGGTGCTGCTGATCCACAGCGGCACATTGTGCCCATCGGTGAGGTTGTCGGTCAGCAGGGTGCCGACCACGCTGATGAGCACGACCACCGTCCAGTAGATCCCCGGGATGTAACGCCGCACCCGAAACTGGGCAACCAGCACGGCGACGAGGGCTGCCGAGAACAGGATGGTGGTGTTCGTCAGCCCGAAACCAAGCGTCTCGTTGATGTAGTCGGCGAAGCTCTCCCCCACCGTGGTGCACAGGATCTTGATGACCCAGAAGTACGCGGTCACCTCCGGCACCTTGTTCAACATCTTGCGCCGCGCGCTGGCAGCCTCGATAGCACTCATGGTCACCAGTCTTCGGGCCGTTCTCTGACAGCAACCTGATCAGCGCCAGGGGGCAGATCCATGCCGGGCCCATGTCACCGTCTGGTGGCTGTGCCGCGGGTGCCGCCCTTCGGGATCGTCGTTGGCATCTGGCCGAAAGGCCCGCGAGCATTGCCGGGACCCGATGTCGATGACACCGTGTGATCCCTGTGGGAGGGTGATGCATGCGGTTGGGGGTCCTTGACATCGGTTCCAACACGGCCCATTTGCTGGTGGTCGACGCGCACCGAGGGGCGCCACCGATGCCCGCTCACTCGTTCAAGGCATCGCTGCACCTGGTCGAGCAGCTCGACAGTGACGGTGCGATCCCGGCTGCAGGCGTCGAAGGCCTCGTCGGCTTCGTCAAGGATGCGATGGTCGTTGCCGAGGATCAGGGCTGTGAGGACATCCTCGGGTTCGCGACCTCCGCGGTCCGTGACGCGGGCAACGCCAATGAGGTGCTGCGGCATGTGGTCGAGCAGACCGGTGTGCAGGTCGAGGTCCTTGACGGCGAGGGCGAGGCACGGCTGACATTCCTTGCTGTCCGTCGGTGGTTCGGGTGGTCCTCCGGAAGGTTGGCCGTGTTCGACATCGGTGGAGGGTCCCTCGAGATCGCCGCCGGATCTGACGAGGCGCCAGAGGTCGCCCACTCGCTGCCGTTGGGAGCAGGTCGGCTGTCCAGGGAGTTCCTCCTCGAGGATCCACCGAGTGCTGACGATGTTCGCGAGTTGCGCCGCCGGATCAGGATGGATCTGGCCCGTGAGGCGGGGTCGATCCTGCGCGGTCCCCCCACTGATCACGCGGTGGCCACGTCGAAGACCTTCCGCTCCCTGGCGCGGGCGTGTGGTGCGGCGCCTTCGGCGGCGGGCCCGTTCGTGCAACGCGTGCTGCCCGCCTCGGCGCTGAGCGATCTTCTTCCCCGGTTGTGTCGGATGACCGTCTCGGAGAAGGCCCAGCTGCCCGGAGTCTCCACCGACCGGGCACGGCAGCTCCTGGCCGGCGCGCTGGTAGCCGAGGCTGTGCTGGCCATCTATGGTCTCGAACAGCTGGAAATCTGCCCCTGGGCCCTGCGCGAAGGAGTGATCCTGGAGCGGCTGGATCGACTGGCCTTCACGCGCTGAACCCAGGCCGCCTTCCCCCGGCAACGCCTTCGGCTAGAAAGGGGGCATGCCAACCGACGCAGTGGAGATCGAGCGGAAGTACGAGGTCGAGGACGACGCCCCTCTTCCGGACTTCGCGGAGCTTCCCGGCGTGGTAGCGGTGACGCAGGCCGAGCAGCACCTCGAGGCCGAGTACTTCGACACGCCTGAACTCGACCTGGCCCGAGCCGGGGTCACGCTGCGGCGTCGTACCGGGGGCGAGGATGCCGGCTGGCAACTGAAGGTCCCTTTCGCAGGCGACCGTGTGGAGATCCGCGAGCCGATGGCGGAGCAGGACCGGTCCGACCCCGTGCGCGAGTCCGTGCCCGGGCGCCTGCGCACCCTCGTCGTGGCGCTCACCGGCAGTCGCCCCGTCTCCCTGGTCGCGACCGTGCGCACCCGGCGCACCGTGCGCCGGTTGGTCGACAACGACGGCCGGGTGATCGCCGAGGTCGCCGATGACCGCGTCACCGGCTCAGACAGCCGCCGGGCCACGACCAGGACCTGGCGCGAATGGGAGGTCGAACAGGTCGAGGGGCCCTCCAGTGCCCTGGAGGAAATCGGGCGGCTGCTGGTCGATCGCGGCGCTGGTCCGTCACCGTGGCCCTCCAAGCTGGCGCGGGCGCTCGACCTCGAGGACTGGGCGGTTCAGCCGCATGCGGCCGACGATGGGTCGAAGGACGGTCCGGCGGGCACCATCGTCCAGGCCCGGCTCGCCGAGCAGGTCGACCAGCTCCGGCTGACCGATCCACTGGT
>DATDNR010000139.1:0-22354 GCA_036518175.1 Marmoricola sp. | reverse complement strand
CCCGTGATTTTGCGCCAATCGGCACCAGTGTCCGCCTCGAGGATGATCTGCCTGCACCGCGAGGATGATTCTGGCCCCGAACGCGTGCACGGCCACCGTGGCACCGCGCAGGATGAGGCTCGCTCATCGTCTCCAGCAGGGGGTTCCCCATGAAGCATCCACGCAGCATCGCCGCGGCCAGCGCCGGCATGCTCGCGGCCGGCACGCTGGCCACGGTCGCCCTGACGCCCGGCACTGCCGACGCGGCTCCGGCCCCGGCGGTCCACGTGCGGGTCATCCACCACCACGTGCACATGACCGACGTGGTGCGGCCGGGCGTACGCCGGTTCGTGATCCGGTCGCCGCGCGCCGCGTCCTTCCAGATCATCCGGAAGACCAGGGGCTACACCGAGCGGCAGCTGGTGCACGACGTCAACACCGGCATGAACGGCGGCAACACCAGGGCGATCAAGCGGTTCGAGCGGCACGTCACGCTGCTCGGCGGCATCGCCTCGTCGCACAACCACCCCGGCACGATGTGGCTGAACCTGCCCCGCGGCCGCTACATCGCCGTGGACACCAACACCCACAGGACCAGGCTCTCCCAGCTCTTCGAGTTCCGCGTCAGGGGCGCTCGCGTGCCGGGTGCGATGCCCGCCGGGCGCAGGATCACCGCGATCAAGGAGACCACCTGGAGCGCCAGGCCGAAGGCCATCCCCACCCGGGGCGTGCTGCGGTTCGTCAACCGCTCCCAGGACAACCACTTCATCGCCCTGGCCAAGCTGGCCCCGGGCAAGACGGTGGCCGACTTCAAGGCCTGGATCGACGCGACCATGCAGGGCCAGCAGGTGCCCCCGCCCATCGACATGTCCGCTCCCGAGGTGGACACCGGCGCGGTCAGCCCCGGCCACCGGTTCGCCTTCCACTACCGGCTGCCCAAGGGTCACTACATCCTGACCTGCTGGTGGCCCGACGCGGACATGGGCGGCATGCCGCACGCCTTCATGGGCATGTACCGCCAGCTCGACGTCCGCTAGCTCGCACCGACCGGACGGTCCACGCGTCCCCGGGTCCCTCGATGGGCCCGGGGACGCGTCGTTCACGGGCAGGCCCTGCAGGTCGTCGTACCCCCGGGCCGAGCCTCACTACGCTCCCCACCCCGGCAGCGTCGGTGGACCTGCGGACCGTAGTGAGAGAACCGGGCCGGGCCTGGCCGCCCTCTTAGCAAAGATCTCTTTGCAAAGAGATGTTTGTAGTCTTAGGCTGCTGGCATGGAGCTCTCCTCGATCACCCCGACACCGGCAGCGCTGCGCGCCCTCGCCCACCCGGTGCGGCTGCGGATGCTGATGCTGCTGCGGCTCGAGGGTCCCGCCACCGCCACCCGGCTGGCCCGCGAGCTCGACCTCAACACCGGCGCCACCTCCTACCACCTGCGCCAGCTGGCCCGGCACGGCTTCGTCGAGGAGGACACCGAGCGCGGCAACGCCCGCGACCGGTGGTGGCGCGCGGTGCACCAGTCCACCCGGACGGACCCGGACAGCTACGCCGAGCAGGGCGAGCAGGACACCTTCGACGCCTACCTGCAGGCGGTCGCGGTGGTCTACACCCAGCGGCTGCAGCGGGCGGTCGAGGAGCGCGCCCTGCTGTCGCCGGCCTGGCGGAAGGCGTCGTCGTACTCCGACTGGGCGCTGCGGCTCACCCCGGGACGCGCCGCCGAGCTCGTCGCCGCCCTGGCCGCGGTCGTGGCCGGCTGGGAGGAGGACGCCGAGCCAGACGTCGAGCCTGACGACGAGCCTGAGGACGAGCACCGAACCGGGCAGTTCGTGGTGCAGCTGCTCGCGTTCCCCGAACCCGGCACGACGCCCGGCACGACGCCCGGTACGACGCCCGGTACGACCGCGGGAGGCCGGCAGTGAACCGGCGTACGCCGCTGCGCGGCTTCCTCCTCGCCCAGGCGGTCTCGCTGGTCGGCACCCGGGTGTCGATGATCGCGCTGCCGTGGTTCGTGCTGACCACCACGGGCTCGGCCACCCGCACCGGCCTGGTGGCGCTGGCCGAGATGGCCCCGCTGGTCACGCTCAAGGCGCTGACCGGGCCGCTGGTCGACCGGCTCGGCCCACGCCGGGTGGCCGTCACCGCCGACGCCGCCAGCGTGCTCGCCGTCGGCGCGGTCCCCGCGCTGCACGCGCTGGGGCTGCTCACCTTTCCGCTGCTGCTGGGGCTGGTGGCCCTCGCCGGAGCGCTGCGGGGGCCGGGCGACGGCGCCAAGAACGCCATGGTGCCGCTGCTGGTCGACCACGCCGGCACACCGATGGAACGGGTCACCGGGCTCACCTCCGCCGTCGAGCGGACCGCCTCCACGCTCGGCGCCGCCGTCGCCGGGGGGCTGGTCGCCGTGATCGGGGCCGCGGACGCTCTCGCCCTCGACGCCGCCTCCTTCGCCGCCTCCGCAGGGGTGCTCCTGGCGGTGACCCGGGCGCTGCCGCGGCACCTTGCAGAACCCACCCCGGGTCCGGCCGAGAGGCGTGTCGAGGCGGGCACGAGCCGGCTGGGCGGCTACCTGGCGGAGCTCCGCGAGGGCTGGGACTTCCTGCGCCGCGACCCGGTGCTGGTCGGCATCTGCGGGATGGTCGCGGTCACGAACCTGCTCGACCAGGCCTACGCCGCGCTGCTGGTGCCGGTGTGGGGCAGGCACAGCGGGTACGGCGTGGGCGCCGTCGGTCTGCTCTTCGCGGTGTTCAGCGCTGCCGCGATCGCCGGCGCGATGGCTGCCTCGGCCTGGGCCCAGCGGCTGCCCCGGTTCCGCACCTACCTGCTGGCCTTCCTGCTGGCCGGGGCGCCCCGGTTCGTGGTGCTCGCGCTGCCCGCACCGCTGTGGGCGGTCCTCGCGGTCGCCGTGCTGTGCGGGCTGGCCGGCGGGTTCATCAACCCGGTGCTGGGCGCGGTCACCTTCGAGCGCATCCCCGCCCCGATGATGGGCCGGGTGACCACGCTCAACAGCGCGCTGTGCTGGTCGCTGATCCCGTTCGGGGGCATCGTCGGCGGCGTCCTGGTCGCGGGCCTGGGCCTGTCGCCAGCCCTGCTCCTCGTCGGCGCCGGCTACTTCGCCGCCACCATGCTGCCCGCGCTGCAGCCCCGCTGGCGCGAGATCGACCACCGGCCGGGCCGATCCGAGCGGTCCGGGGACCCCGGCGTGGGTGTCGGCGACCAGCCGATCC
This sequence comes from Marmoricola sp., assembly GCA_036518175.1. Classification (GTDB taxonomy): domain Bacteria; phylum Actinomycetota; class Actinomycetes; order Propionibacteriales; family Nocardioidaceae; genus Marmoricola. Next base: position 19,157 of record DATDNR010000139.1, on the reverse strand, counting down.
AGGCGTGAGGCGGCCGGCCGGGCGGTCAGTCGCTGCCGAGGAACCGCTTGGCCACGTCGAGCAGCACGTCGTTGGCCGGCCGTTCGCCGATGCTGACCCGGACGCCGTCCCCGGCGAACGGGCGGACCACGATGCCGGCCTCGTCGGCGGCCTCGGCGAAGTCCGCGGCGCGGTCACCGACGCCGAACCAGACGAAGTTGCCCTGGGCGTCCGGGATGTCCCAGCCCTGCTCGCGCAGGGCGGCGACCACGCGCTCCCGCTCGCCGACGATCTCGTCGACGCGGCCGAGCAGCGTCGCCTCCTCCTCGAGGCAGGCCAGCGCAGCCGCCTGGGCGACCGAGGAGACGCCGAACGGCAGCGCGCAGGCGCGTACCGCGGTGGCCACGGAGCGCTCGGCGACGAGGTAGCCGACCCGCAGTCCGGCCAGCCCGTAGGCCTTGGCGAAGGTGCGCATCACCACGAGGTTCGGGTGCTGTGGCAGCAACCGCATCGGGTCGGCCGGGTCGTCGGCGCGGACGAACTCGCGGTAGGCCTCGTCGACGACGACCAGCACGTGCGCGGGGATGCGCTGGACGAAGTCCGCGAGCTGGTGGTGCGTCACCGCGGGACCCGTCGGGTTGTTGGGGGTGCAGACCACCACCACCTTGGTGCGGTCGGTGACCGCCGCCGCCATCGCGTCGAGGTCGTGACGGGCATCGACCGTGAGCGGCACCTGGACCGAGATCGCCCCCGTGACGGACACCGCGATCGGGTAGGCCTCGAAGGAGCGCCAGGCGTGGACGACCTCGTCACCGGGCTCGCAGAACGCCTGCAGCAGGTGGTAGAGCACCGCCACCGACCCGGTGCCGGCAGCGAGCTGCTGCGGCTCGACGGCCAGGCGTCGGGCGAGTGCGGCGTACAGCGCCGTGCACCCCATGTCGGGGTAGCGGTTCATCTCCGCCGCGGCGTCGGCGACCGCGCGCACCACCGAGGGCGGCGGCGCGAACGGGTTCTCGTTCGACGACAGCTTGTAGGTCGTCAGCCCCGGCCGCGGCGAGGGCGGCTTGCCCGGGACGTACGCCGGGATCCCGGCGACTGCCGTGCGCGGACGGGGCGGCCTGTCGGTGCTCACCCGAGCACAGTAGGGCAGCCGGCCGGCCGGCGCGCTGCCGACCTCAGGGCAGGTGGACGAGCCCGCCCGGGGTCGGGGCGAGGTCGCGGCCGAGGGTGATGTCGAGCGGGTTGGTCAGGCACCGGATGGCGCCGCCCCCCTTGAGGAACTCGCCGACCTCCACCAGCACGACCTCGAAGCCCCAGGCCTCGAGCTGCTCGCGCACCCGCTCCGGGCAGGCCGGCATCAGCACGGTGCGCCCGATGACCACGGAGTTGGCGCAGAAGGTCATCGCCTCCTCCTCGCTGAGCACGAGCGGCTCGGGCACCAGCTCCAGCAGCGCCTGCGCGGAGGCGTCGTCGTACGCCGCGGGGCAGACCAGGGCGCGGCGGTCGTCGAGCGGGCAGAAGCTGAGGTCCATGTGGTACATGCCCGGGTGGGTGATCCGGAAGCCGCGGACGGTGACACCCAGCTCGGTGGCCAGGTGCTTGAGCGCCAGCTCCTCGGTGCGGGGGCCGTAGCCGACCACCAGGTCGCCGCGCCAGGGGAAGGCGTCACCGGCCTCGAAGTGCGGCCCCACGCCGGCACTGCCGATGGCGCTGACGGCGAGCTGCTGGTCGCCGAACCAGCCGGCGGCCGCGGCCGTCTCCATCCGTCGCTCGGGGTAGCGCATATGAGAGAGCACCGCCCGGTCACCGGCGACCAGTCCGAGGTTCATCGCGTAGACCATGTCGGGCGCCTCGGGGAGCTGCGGCAGCGCGGCGGTCCGACCCCCGGCGGCCTCGATGGCGGACCGCAGGGCGCTCCACTGCTCGCGGGTGCGCACCGGGTCGGGCTGGTCGGTGGGATCCATGAACGGGTTGATCGCATAGTCGACCCGGAAGTGCTCGGGGTCGACCAGCAGGTAGTGGCGGCCCCAGGTGAGCGGGTTCGTGGTCATCACACCCCCCAGAATGTCTGATTGCCGGATTGTCGGACAATGCTAGCGGCGGCCAAGGGTGCTCGCAATCCGCCGTGTTGTCCGACAGGCTTGGGGTGATGAGCCGCAGCCAGCCGGACCGCCGGGCCTACGAACGCTTGAGGATCGAGCCCGTGTCCACGGTGGACCGGGTCGTCGAGGAGCTGCGCCGCGCGGTGTTCGAGGGGGAGCTGCCGCCCGGCACGCCGTTGCGCGAGGTCGCCCTGGCGGAGTCGCTGGACGTCTCGCGCTCCACGGTGCGGGAGGCGCTCGGCGCACTGGTGGCGGAGGGACTCGCCGATCGCGTCCCGAACAAGGGCACCCAGGTCCGCGCGCTCGACCCTGAGGCCATTCACGACGTCGGCCGGGCCCGGACCGTCATCGAGATGGCCGGCCTGGAGCGCTGGCCGGTGGCGAGCGAGCCGGCCCGGGCCCGAGTGCGCGCGGCGCTGGCCGAGTTCGCCCGCGTCGCGGACACCGGCGCGAGCGCGGCCGAGCTGACCGCGGCGCACCTGGCCATCCATGCCGCGCTCGCCGGGCTCACCGAGTCGCCCCGGCTCGAGGCGATGGCCGACACGCTCTACACCGAGATCAAGCTGGCGCTGGCCAGCGTGGACCGCATCCGCCGCAACGCCGGCGAGCAGGTGCACTCCCACGCCGGGCTGGTCGAGCTGCTGGAGGCGGGCCGCACCGAGGAGGCGGCGGCGGAGCTGCGGCACCACCTCGACCACGCCGAGCAGGCGATGCTGGGCTCGCTGGGCTGGACGCTGACCGACGGCGACGCGTCCGGGAGCTGACCCTCCGCGCCGAGCCTCTACGCTGCGCTCATGCGACTCGTGGCCTGGCTGGTGGTCAACGCGCTGGCCCTGGGACTGGCGATCTGGCTCTTCGAGGGCATCACCCTGCGCGGCGCCTCCACGACCGACCGGGTGCTCACCCTCATCGTCGTCGGCGGCATCTTCGGGCTGGTGAACTCGCTGCTGAAGCCGGTGATCAAGCTCCTGTCGCTGCCGTTCATCGTGCTGACCCTCGGCCTGCTGCTGCTGGTCATCAACGCGCTGATGCTGATGCTCACCAGCTGGATCGCCGGCCAGCTCGGGCTGCACTTCCACGTCGCCGGCTTCGGAGTGGCCTTCGTCGGCTCGATCGTCATCTCGATCGCGTTGATCGTGCTCAACGCCCTGGTGCCGGACGGCGACTGACCGATGACCGATGTCGAGCTGCCTGCGGGCGGATCGCCGTACCGCGTGGCGCTGGTGTGCCTGGGCAACATCTGCCGCTCGCCGATGGCCGAGGTGGTGCTCAGCCAGCGCCTGCGCGACGCCGGGCTCGAGGACCGGGTGCGGGTGCGCAGCGCCGGCACCGGCGACTGGCACATCGGCGAGCCGATCGACGAACGGGCCGGCGCGGCCCTGCTGCAGGCGGGCTACGACCCGAGCAGGCACCGCGCGCAGCAGCTCGACCGTGGGTGGCTGGACGACGACCTGGTGCTGGTCATGGACGAGAGCAACCTCGCCGACGTGCTCGCCCTGGCCGACGGCCGCACCGACCCCGCCGACCTCGGCCACGTGCGGATGTTCCGCGACTTCGACCCGCAGGGCACCGGCGACGTTCCCGACCCGTGGTACGGCGGGGACGACGGGTTCGCCGAGGTGCTGGCCATCGTCGAACGGACCGCCGACGCCCTCGTGCGGGCCCTCGCGCGCACCCTCGGCTGCCGATGACGGCGCGGAGACCGGCGATCGCCGAGAGGGTGGAGCGCCTGCTCGGCACCGCGGTCGAGGCGGCCGCGCCGGTCGCCGGGGGCGACATCTGCACCGCGACCCGGGTGCGGCTGGCCGACGGCTCCTCGGCGCTGGTGAAGACCCGCGCCGATCCCCCGGCGGGCTTCTTCGAGGCCGAGGCCCGCGGGCTGCGCTGGCTCGGGGAGGTGGCGCCGGCGGCGCGGGTGCTGGCCGTCGCGGACGACTGCCTGGTGCTGCGCTGGATCGAACCGGCCCGGCCCACCCCCGAGGCAGGTGCGGCGTTCGGGCACGCGCTGGCCGGCCTGCACTCCGCCGGCGCCGACCGGTACGGCGCTGACGCCGACGGCTTCATCGGCGCGCTGCCGATGAGCAATGCCGCAGCCGACACCTGGCCGGAGTTCTTCGCCGAGCGCAGGGTGCTGCCCTACCTGGCGATGGCCAGCGACCGCGGCCACCTCGACGAGCACGACCGGCAGGCGGTGGAGCGCGTCGTACGCCGGATCACCGACCTCGCGGGCCCGCCGGAACCACCGGCCCGGCTGCACGGCGACCTCTGGGCGGGCAACGTGGTGTGGAGCACCGACCACCAGGGCGTGCTGGTCGACCCCGCAGCGCACGGCGGCCACCGGGAGACGGACCTGGCGATGCTGGCCCTCTTCGGGCTGCCGCACCTGCCGCGGGTGCTCGACGCCTACGACGAGCGCACCCCGCTCGCGGCGGGCTGGCAGGAACGGGTGCCGCTGCACCAGCTCTTCCCGCTGCTGGTGCACGCGGTCCTGTTCGGCGGGCACTACGGCCGAGCGGCCGGGGAGACGGCCCGCAGGCTGGCCTGAGCAGGCGGCGCGTTCCTCAGCACCGTCTCAGCACCCGGTGGCAGGCTTGACGGCGTGACCACCATGCCCGTGAAGCCCCACGTGCTCGTCGTCGAGGACGACCGCGCCGTGCGCGAGTCGCTGCGCCGGTCGCTGGAGTTCAACGGCTACCAGGTCTCGCTGGCCGAGGACGGCGCCGAGGCCCTGGCCGGCATCAGTGGCATCAACCCCGACGCCGTGGTGATGGACGTGATGATGCCGCGGCTCGACGGCATCGAGACCACGCGCGCCCTGCGGTCGGTGGGCAACGACGTGCCGATCCTGGTGCTCACGGCGCGCGACGCCGTCGGTGACCGGGTGGAGGGCCTCGACGCCGGCGCCGACGACTACCTCACCAAGCCGTTCGCGCTCGAGGAGCTGCTGGCGCGGTTGCGCGCGCTGCTGCGGCGGGTGAGCACCGACGACGAGGGCGACGAGGAGCTGCTCGTCTTCGCCGACCTGCGGATGGACCTGGCCAGCCGCGAGGTGCTCCGGGGGGATCGACGCATCGAGCTGACCCGCACCGAGTTCACCCTGCTGGAGCTCTTCCTGCGCCGGCCACGGCGCGTGCTCGAGCGCTCCTACATCCTCGAGGAGGTCTGGGGCTTCGACTTCCCCACCACCGCCAACAGCCTCGAGGTCTATGTCGGCTACCTGCGCCGCAAGACCGAGGCGGAGGGCGAGCCGCGGCTGATCCACACGGTCCGCGGGGTGGGGTACGTGCTCCGGGAGTCGCCCTGACCACCGCTTCGGGGGGCAGGTTCGTGAGCTCGCGCTACCGGCGCTCGCTGGCGAGCCGGGTGACGCTGCTGACCACGATCGCCGTGGGGCTCGCCGTCGCCGTGGTGGCGCTGATGGCCTATGCGACCGTGCGCAGCCAGAGCATCGGCACGCTCGACGACTCCCTGCGGGCGAGGGCCGATGCCGCGGCGAGCAGCAACGCCCTCGAGGCGCTGGTGCACCAGCAGCCACCGACCTGGGCGCTCGGCGCGGCCAACGTGCGGATCGGCTTCCTGCTCGACAACGGCCTGATGATGTCGGCCGGCGGCCGGCTGCCTGCCCACGGCCCGGAGATCGCGGTCGCCCGCGGCCACCAGGAGTGGTCGGCGCGCACGGTCACGATCGGCAATGACCGGTTCCGGATGGTCGCCGTACCGGCAGGGCAGGGGCAGGCGCTGGTGCTGGCCCAGTCGCTGGAGCCGACCGACCGGATGCTCACCCGCCTCGGGCTGGTCACCCTGCTCTTCGGCCTGGCCGGGGTGATCGTCGCCGGTCTGGCCGGCTGGGCCGTGGCGCGCAACGGGCTGCGCCCGGTGCGCCGGCTCACCACGGCGGCGGAGGACATCGCCCGCACCGAGCGGCTCGACCCGATCCCCGTGGAGGGCAATGACGAGATCGCCCGGCTCTCGGTCGCCTTCAACGCGATGCTGGCCGCGCTCGCCTCCTCGCAGCGACGGCAGAAGCAGCTGGTCGCCGACGCCGGCCACGAGCTGCGCACCCCGCTCACCAGCATGCGCACCAACCTCGACCTGCTCGCCCAGGCCGACGCGCGGCTCTCCCCCGAGGCGCGCGCGGAGGTGCTGGCCGACGTGCGCGCGCAGACCGAGGAGATGACCACGCTGATCGGCGACCTGGTCGAGCTCGCCCGGGAGGAGCCGATCCATCCCACGGTGGAGCCCGTCGACCTCAGCGAGGTGGTCGAGCACGCCGTGGCGCGGGTGCGTCGTCGGGCGCCGCTGGTGCGCTTCGACGTGCACGCCGAGCCGTGGTGGCTCGTGGGCGAGCCGACGTCGCTGGAGCGGGCGGTGACGAACCTGCTCGACAACGCCGCGAAGTGGAGCCCCGAGCACGGGACGGTCTCGGTGCAGCTGCAGGACGGCACCCTCACCGTCACCGACGAGGGCCCCGGGATCGCCGAGGAGGACCTGCCCCGGGTGTTCGACCGCTTCTACCGCTCACCTGAGTCCCGGACGATGCCCGGCTCCGGCCTGGGCCTGTCCATCGTGCGCGCGGTGGCGGAACGGCACGGCGGCCAGGTGAACGCCGGCAACCGTCCCGAGGGCGGGGCCGTGCTGTGGTTCCAGGTACCCGGCTCGGCGGAGGCGCCGCAGGACCGGGCCGGATGAGCGGGGACCGGACGGCCGGGGCGTCCCGCGGTTTTTGGCGCGGTCGCAGAAATCTCCAAGCCGCTTCTCAGGATGGGCAGGCAGGGTTGAGGCCATGAGCGACCAGGAAGGATCCGAGGCCGGTTCAGGTGTCCCCCCACGTGAGCAACCGGCCCACGGTCCGCACTGGAGCTCGGAGCACCCGACCCCGACCGAGCACACCCGGCCACTGCCCCCGTACAACCATCCGACTCCTCCGGCGGCGACCGCACCCGCCCGCCGGTCGGGAGCCTTCACGGCGGCAGTGCTCACCGGGGCCCTCCTGATAGGGGGCTCGGCCGGGGTCGGGGGTGCTGCCTGGTACGACGCCTGGCAGGGCGACAGCTCCCAGTCCACCACCTCGTCGAGCTCGACCACCGCCGACAACGCCGTCAACGCGCCGAGCGCACCGGCCAACGGCAACGTCGAGCAGGTCGCGGCCGCGGTGCTGCCCTCCGTGGTGAAGATCAACGTCAGCAGCTCCACCGAGTCCGGCTCCGGCTCGGGCATCATCCTGTCGCAGGACGGCGACATCCTGACCAACAACCACGTGGCCGCGGTCGCCGGCAAGGGCGGCACCATCACGGTGAACTTCAACAACGGCGACACCGCCCGCGCGACGATCGTCGGCACCGACCCGGTGACCGACATCGCGGTGATCAAGGCGCAGGGCGTGCACGGCCTGACCCCTGCCAGGATCGGCAGCTCCGGAAGCCTGCGGGTCGGTCAGTCCGTGATCGCGGTGGGCTCGCCGTACGGCCTGAACGCGACCGTCACCTCCGGCATCGTCAGCGCCCTGAACCGACCGGTCTCGGTCTCCACCGCGCAGCAGCAGCCGCAGGACCCCTTCAACTTCGACCCGTTCTCCCAGCAGCAGCCCCAGGGCAGCAGCGGGCAGGACACCACCTACCCGGCGATCCAGACCGACGCTGCGATCAACCCCGGCAACTCCGGCGGGCCGCTGGTCGACCTCGCCGGCCGGGTGGTCGGCATCAACTCCTCGATCCGCACCAGCGGCAGCACCACCACCGGCGAGGGTGGCTCGATCGGGCTCGGGTTCGCGATCCCGATCGACGAGGTGATGCCGATCGTCGACCAGCTGCGCAACCACGAGACACCCACCCACGCCCGGCTCGGCGTGACCGTCTCGGACACCCAGGGCGGCTCGCTGCAGCAGGGTGCCCTGGTGCGGCAGGTGGATCCCTCCGCCGCGGGCAAGGCCGCGGGGCTGCAGAGCGGGGACGTGATCACCAAGGTGGACAACGAGGTCGTCGCCGACTCCGAGGCACTGGTCGCCACCATCCGCGGACACCGGCCCGGCGACAAGGTGGTGCTCACCTACGTGCGCGACGGCAAGAAGTCGACCACCACCGCGGTCCTCGGGAGCGACCTCAACACCCGCAGCTCCTGACCCCTCCCGGCTTCCGGCCGGCCGGTCCCGGGTCTCGCCTTCCACCGGGGACCGGCCGGTCGGACGCTCAGCCGAGCAGGTCGAGCAGCAGCCCGCGGAGCAGGGCGAAGCCGTTCTCGGTGAGGATCGACTCGGCGTGGAACTGGATGCCCCGGTAGTGCGGGCCGCGGACGAGGTGGATGTCACCGGTCCGCGGATCGGCCTCCACCTCGACGCCCTCGGGCAACGTGCCCCGGGTCCGGCCGACGAAGGTGTTGTAGAAGCCGACCTTCTCCTCCCGGCCGTCGATGCGCACCGGTGACTGGGTGCCCTGGAAGACGATGTCCTTGTAGGCGAGGGGGATGCCGAGCCGGTCGCAGAGCACCTGGTGCCCGAGGCAGACGGCCAGGAACGGCTGCCGGGTCTCGAGCAGGTCGTCGACCGCCGCGCGGAAGCGGCGCACCTTGGCGCTCCGGTCGTCGCGGGGGTCCCCGGGGCCGGGGCCGACGACCACCACGTCGAAGCCGTCGAAGGCGCCGGGTGCGTAGTCCTCGTGCCGGACCACCTCGCTGTGCATGCCGAGCACCCCGAAGACGTGGCGCAGCATGTTGACGAAGTCGTCCTCGCCGTGCAGGATCGCCACCCGCCGGCCGGCCAGCGCCTCGGCCGGCGCGGCTCCGGACTGGTCGGTGAGCCAGAACTTCGCCAGCCGCTGGTTGCGCGAGCTCAGCGCGATCAGCACGTCCTCGTCATGCATCAGCGCGGCGACGTCGGCCGGCTCGCCGGTCGCTCCGGGCACCAGGCCGAAGGCGCTGAGGATGCCGCCCGCCTTGGCGTGGGTCTCGGCGACCTCCGAGTGGGGGTCCGAGTCGCGCACCAGGGTGGCACCGGCGGTGACGGTCAGCCGGCCGTCGGGAGCGACGTCGGCGGTGCGGATCACGATCGGCGAGTCGCAGGTGGCCGCCCCCTGTTCGTCGCGGCCGAACAGCGCCAGGGCGCCGGCGTAGTAGCCGCGTCCCCGCCGCTCGTAGCGCTCGATCAGCCGGCAGGCGTTCTCGACCGGGGCGCCGGTCACCGTCGCGGCGAACATGGTGTCGCGCAGCACCTCACGGACGTCGCGCCGGGTCCGTCCGGCGAGCAGGTACTCGGTGTGCACCAGGTGCGTCATCGGCTTGAGGAACGGGCCCAGCACCTGGCCGCCCTCGTGGCAGACGTCGCACATCATCTTCAGCTCCTCGTCGACGACCATGAAGAGCTCGAAGATCTCCTTCTCGTCGGCGAGGAAGTCCAGCAGCGCCTGCTTGCGCTCGCCGGGGTCGTCGTGACCGCGGAGCCGGAAGGTGCCCGAGATCGGGTTCATCCGCACGTCCGCGCCCCCGTCGGAGGCCCCGTGCACGCTGACGTGCCGCTCGGGACTGGCGCCGACCAGGAACCGGTCGCCCGTCCAGAAGGCGTAGGTCCAGTAGGCGCCCCGCTCCTTCTCCAGCAACCGACGCAGCACGGTCAGCGCCTTGGCCGCGCCCCAGTCGGCGACCTTCGCGGAGTAGCGGCGCCCGACGACCAGGTTGGCGCCCTCGCCACGGCCGATCTCCTCGGTGATGATGCGGCGCACCGTCTCGGCGTAGGCGTCGTCGTCGGTCTCGAAGCCGCCCTTGTCGTCGAAGTCGATCTGCTCCTCCGGCAGCGCCGCGACCGCGTCCGCGAGGGGAAGCTCGACCTCGGTCTCGATGCGGACGACGGCGAGCGGGGTGTTGTCGTCGTACGCCGTGAAGCCGCGCTCGCGCACCTGCCGGAACGGCACCGCCACCAGCCGGTCGAAGCGGCGTCCCGGCGCGGGAACGCCCTGCTCCAGCGGGATGTCCAGCAGCCGGTCGGCATGGCTGAGGCTGCCGCCGACCAGCGTCACCGTGTCGCTGTCGCGCAACCGGATCACCGCCCACGCCTGGTGTTCCTGGACGCGCGCGAGGGCGGCCCGGGCGGCGGTCAGGTCAGCCATGGCGGCACGCTACCCCCGTCGGCCGGGCCCGCCGACCCGCCGCCCGCGTGCTGGAAGTGGGCCTCGCCGGGCACGGCATACTCGACGGGTGACCACCGACCGAACGCGTGTCCGCCGGCTGCCGGAGAAGGCCAGCACCGACCGCGCCGTGCTCGACGCGATCCTCGACGCCGCGAAGGTCGCGCACGTCGCCTTCAGCGACGACTCCGGGCAGCCGTTCAACCTGCCGGTGGGTGCCGGCCGCGACGGGGACCGGCTGCTCATGCACGGCTCGACCGGCAGCCGGCTCTTCCGGACGCTGGCCGCCGGCCGGCCGGTGTGCGCCACCGTGACCCTGCTCGACGGCATGGTGCTGGCCAGGTCCGCGTTCGAGTCCTCGATGCACTACCGCAGCGCGATGGTGCTCGGCACCCCGGGCGTGGTCGCCGACAAGCTGGCCGCCCTGGAGGCGCTCAGCGAGCAGTGGCTGCCCGGGCGCTGGGCGGAGCTGCGCCCGCCGACGGCCAAGGAGCTCGCCGCGACGATGGTGCTGCAGCTGCCGCTGGAGGAGTGGAGCGTGAAGGTGAGCGACGGCCCGCCGGAGGACGACCCGGCCGACCTCGACGCCCCGGTCTGGGCGGGCGTGCTCCCGATCCTCACCGAGTACGGCGACCCCGTGCCGGCGCCTGACCTCCGGGGGGATCCGCCGGTGCCGGACTACCTCAGGACGTGGCGCGCCCAGTCGCCAGCGTGACCAGCCGCTGGGTCGCCCGGGTCAGCACGACGTAGAGCGTCGCCCGGCCGGTCGGCGACTCGCGCTCGATCTCGTCGGGCTGCACCACGAGGATGCCGTCGAACTCCAGCCCCTTGGTGTCCAGGCCGGTGAGCACCGCGACGCGCGAGTCCGGGCGGCCGAACTCGCCGACCACCTCCGGCCAGGCGGCCAGCCAGCCGGTGACCTCGGCGACCCGGGCGCTGGGCACGACCACGCCGACGGTGCCCTCGACCGCCTGCACCATCGCAGCCAGCTCCGAGCGGAGTGAGGTTTCGAGCTCGTCGACGACCAGCTGCTCGGGCTCCACACCCGTCGACCGCACCGCCTCGGGGAGGTCGGCGTCGAGGCCGACGCGGCGGGCGTAGGCGGCGGCGAAGTCGTAGATCTCCGAGGAGTTGCGGTAGTTCTTCGACAGGTGGAAGGCATGCACCGGCTTGTCGCCGAGGGCCGCCTCGCGGGCCTGCGCGGCCTCGTCGGGCTCCGGCCACGACGACTGCGCCGGGTCGCCCACGATCGTCCACGTGGCGGTGCGGCCGCGCCGGCCGAGCATCCGCCACTGCATCGGGGTCAGGTCCTGCGCCTCGTCGACCAGCACGTGGGCGTAACCGTCGTCCTCGACGCGGTTGGTCGGCGGTGCCCACCCCCGCGGGCCGGCGAACTCGCGGTCGGCGGCGGTGAGCACCTCCTGCAGCGAGGCGTCGGCGAGGCCGAGCGGGTCCTCCTCCTCGGAGTCGACCCGGGGCGGGTCGCCGAGCAGGTAGCGCAGCTCGTCGAGCAGCGGCACGTCGTCGAGGGAGAGCTCCTCCCCCCACGACTTGGTCAGCAGCCGCACCTCCTCGTCGCCGAGCACCCCCTGGGCGACGCGGCCGAGGAACTCCGGGTCACGCAGCCAGCCGAGCACGGTGGCGGCGTCGAGCACCGGCCACCACGACGCGGCGAACTCCAGGAAGCGGTCGTCGGTGCGCAAATCGTCGGCGAACTCCTCCTTGGTGCGCTCGCGCGCGCGATCGCCGGTGACCTGCCGCCACATGGCGTCGATCAGCGTGGAGGCGACCTTGGTGGTCGACCGGTTGCGCCGCCCCATGGAGAGCAGCTGGCGGCGCGCCTGGGCCAGCTCGCGCGGGCCGAGCTCGATGACGTCGTCGCGGTAGAAGAACCGGAACTCGCGGGGCGCGTCCGGCACCGGCTGGCGCGACGTACGCCGCAACAGCTCGGCCATCGTCGCCGAGCCCTTCACCTCGGCCACCAGCGGGTCGTCGCGCCGGGTCGCCCGGACGCCGTCGACCACGTCGCCCAGCGAGCGCAGCGCCACCGCGGTCTCGCCCAGCGAGGGGAGCACCCGCTCGATGTAGCGCATGAAGACCCCGGAGGGGCCGACCACCAGCACGCCGCCGGTCTCGTAGCGGCGCCGGTCGGCGTAGAGCAGGTAGGCCGCGCGGTGCAGCGCCACCACGGTCTTGCCGGTGCCCGGCCCACCGCTGATCGAGACCACGCCCTTCAGCGGCGCGCGGATCGCGGCGTCCTGCTCGGCCTGGATGGTCGCCACGATCGAGTGCATCGACCGGTCGCGGGCGCGGGAGAGCTGGGCCATCAGGGCGCCCTCGCCGACGATCGGCAGGTCGGTGTCGAGCTCCTCCAGCGCCTCGGCGTCGAGCAGGTCGTCCTCGACTCCGAGGACGGTCTCGCCGCGGCTGCGCAGGATGCGGCGCCGGATCACGCCGTGCGGGTCGGCGTGGGTGGCCTGGTAGAACACCGCGGCGGCCGGCGCGCGCCAGTCGATGAGCAGCACGTCACGGTTCTCGTCGCGCAGCCCGATCCGGCCGACGTAGCGCGGCTCCTCGTCGACCCCGGGGCGCATGTCCAGGCGGCCGAAGACCAGGCCCTCGTGGGCCGCATCGAGGGTGGCGATGCGGCGGGCCGCCTGGTAGACCATCGCGTCGCGCTCCACCAGCCCGCCCTCGTGACCGAGCCGGCCGCGGTCGAGCCCCTCGCGGGCCAGCGCCTGGGCGGACCTGGCGGACGCCTCGAGCTGGCGGTAGACGAGGTCGACGTAGTCCTGCTCGCGGGCGATCTCGCGCGCGGCGACGTCTTCGTTCAACGGGTGGTCCTCCGGGAGACCGACGGGAATTGCCAGACTGAACATCCTACCGGCCGGCTCTGCGACCCGGTTGCGAAAACCCACCGGACCAGGTCAGTCCAGGCCGTGCAACCCGCGGGCCGTCTCCCGGCGCTGCTCCCGCCGCCCACCCGATAGTCCGAGACGTTTGGCCGCCTTCTCCGGCGTGTCGGGCGTCCAAACGTCTCGGACTATCCCGACGTGGAGCGGTCCAGCAGCACCCGGTGGTGGGTCCCGGAGCCCACCACCCGGTCGCCCGTCCGGGCCAGGCAGTCGAACAGCACGTGCCGGCCCGAGGTGTGCGCCACGGTGGCCTCCACCGTGACGGTCTCGCCGGCATCGCTGCGGCCGAGATGGTGCACGAGGATGCCGGCCCCGACGGAGGTCGGCCCGGCGCCCGGCTGCGGCAGCAGGTCGCAGCAGACCAGCTCGAACCACAGTCCCAGCCGGGGCGAGCCGAGCACGGCCATGCCGTCGTCGGGATGGCCGAGCGCCGCGGCGGTGTCGCTGTCCTTCACCACCAGGTCGCGGGTCGTGCGGGCGCCGACCGGGGGCAGCGCCGGATGGGCCTCCTCGGCGCGGGAGTCACCGAGCGCGGCGGCTGCCGCCTCCAGGGACTCCGCGCCGGTGAGCGCCGCGGCGTGCCGTACGGCGTAGCGCAGGTTGTCCTCGACGATCCGGGCCGGCGATCCTGGCAGGACGGGGTCGGTCATGGCCCCGATCCTGTCACCGCAGCGCGTGCCGCCCCGCACCGACCAGCGTCGACGGAGCCGCCGACAGCCCGAGGTCGTGCCGGACAGGCCCGAGCACGGCCACGGCCGCCAGCCAGCCCTCGGTGACCGGCACGTCGGCCAGCCACGCCGGACCGGGGTCGTCGGCCCCCGCCCAGTGCAGCAGCGCGGGCGGCTGCCGCGACTCGCTCAGCCGCACCTGCCGCGGGTCGACCGTCAGTCCCCGGCCGGTCGCCTTGAGCAGGGCCTCCTTGCGCACCCAGAGGCGGGTCGCCTCCTGCGTCGTGTGCACCCGCTCGTCTGGATGCAGCGCGGCCTCGGCGAAGCCGTCGAACCCCGCGGCGTCCTCGCGCTCGAGGTCGACACCCACCCGGCCGACCGTGCTCAGCGCGACGATGCCGAGCCCGCCGGCCCGAGCGAGGCTGACGTGCAGCGAGGTGACGCCGACGAGGTAGGGCTGACCGTGGTCGTCGGCCCCGCAGCGCACGCAGCGGTGCTCGACGAAGGCGGGGCGGCCGAGGAGCTCAGCCGCCTCGGCCAGCAGCAGGTCGGCCGCGTCGACCTGGTCCGCCCACCGCACGACCACAGCGGACCCGGCGGAACCGGGCCCGTCGGTCCTGTGCCGGTCGATCCCGGGCAGGGCGGAGTGGCGCACGGTCCCATGGTCGCGTACGGCGACGGTCCCGCGCGTCCTCCGAACGGGTGAATTCGTCACCTTTTCGGACTAGTCGACCCCAATGTCCTCGTTCCACAGCTCGGGATGCTCGGCGATGAAGTCCTTCATCATCGCGATGCACTCGGCATCGTCGAGCACGACCACCTCGACACCGTTCTCGGCGAGCCAGTCGTGGCCACCGTGGAAGGTCTCGGCCTCACCGACGACGACCCGGGAGATGCCGAACTGACGGACCAGGCCGCTGCAGAACCAGCAGGGCGACAGGGTGGTCACCATGGTGGTGCCGCGGTAGCTGCGCTGCCGTCCGGCGGCGCGGAAGGCCGAGGTCTCCCCGTGCATGGCGGGATCACCGTCCTGCACCCGCCGGTTGTGGCCACGCCCCAGCAGGGCGCCGTCGGCGGCGAAGAGCGCCGCGCCGATGGGGATGCCGCCCTCGGCGAGCCCCTGCCGGGCCTCCTCGATCGCGATGGCCAGCATCGCCCGCTCGTCGCTCACACAGCCACCTTCTCCCGGTGCCGCGTGGGCAGCCCCGACGGCAGCGCCCGCGACAGGACCAGGTAGAGGACCGCGGCGACGAGGAAGCCGACGAAGAAGGTGATGTCACCGATGCCGGGATGCGCCGTGGGTACGACGCCGATGTACTTGGTCTGGTTGGAGAAGAGCCAGATCGAGATGGCGATGCCGACGGCCATGGCGATCGGACCCGCCCAGTTGATGTGCCGGGCGTCCAGGGCGACGGCGCCGACGTCGGTGCCGCGCCGCAGGTAGCGGTCGACGAGCACGACGCCCAGCCAGGGACCGATCCAGTAGGCGATGATCAGCAGGAAGTTCTCGTAGTTCACCCTCGGGTTCTCCACCGCCACCAGCGCCAGGACGAAGCCGAGCACGCCGAAGACGACGGCGACGATGGCCCGGGCACGACGCAGCGGCAGCTGGATGCCCAGCGCCAGGAAGGACATCGCCCCGGAGTAGATGTTGAGCACGTTGGCACACACCGCGCCGACGGCGATGCAGAGCAGGGTGAGGTCGGCCAGCCAGCTCGGCAGCAATCCGGTGTAGGCGGCCGGAGTCACGTCGGCGGCCTTCCCGGCCGCGCTCACCATCGCGGCGCCGGCGCTCTCGAGCAGCACGCAGGAGACCAGCACGCCCAGCCCGGCGAAGAGGCCGACCCGCGGACGGCTCGTCGAGGCGGGCAGGTAGCGGGTGTAGTCAGACGCGTAGGGGTTCCAGCCGCAGGCGTAGCCGAACGCGGCGGCGGCCTCGATCAGGAAGCCTCCCGAGGTCGGCAGCGGGAAGCCCGGATCGATCCGCGGGGCACCGGGATCGAACTTGGTGAAGACGATGATCATGCCGACCAGGAAGACCACGGCCAGGACCGGGCCGGCGTACCGCTCGAAGGCCTGCACGAGGTTGTGGCCGTAGAAGGCGATGCCCATCTGGGCGGCGACCACGACGAGCAGGCACAGCCAGGTCGGCAGCGCCGAGACCAGCACGTGCAGGGCGAGCGCGCCGCTGACGCTGTTGACGGCGAACCAGCCGATGCCCGCGATGACCGCGTTGATCCCGGCGGGCAGGATGTTGCCGACGAAGCCAAACCCGGTGCGGCTGAGCACCATCTGGCACAGGCCGGAGGGAGGGCCCCACGTCGAGAGGATGCCGTGGGTCGTCGAGCCGAGCACCGTGCCGAGCACGATCGCCCCGACGGCCTGCCAGAAGGTCAGCCCGAAGGCGAGCGGACCGAGGATGCCGACCGCGATGGTCGCGAACTCCAGGTTCGGCGAGCTCCAGGTCCACAGCAGGTGGCTCGGCCGGCCGTGCCGCTCGCTCAACGGGATGACCTCGACGCCGCCGGGCTCGACGGCGACGGTCTTGGCGCCGTAGTGCTCGGCCGCGATCGGGTTGATCTCAGGCGATGTCATGCTCACGGGCGCAGTGTCCCTCCGGCATCGGTTCTGTGGTGTGACGTTCTCATTACGGACTCACTGCGGCCTCACCGGTTCAACCGGTTGACGTAGATGTGCTCGTCCGTGCGGCCACAAGCAGACGAACCCCCTCGGGCCCGGAGGCCGGGGCTGCTGGGGACCACGAGCGTCGGCGTCCTCGGCGCCGCGGCCGCGGCGGGCGAACCGGGCGAACGAGGCACTTCAGGCACCTAGACTGTGCCGGTGCCCAGCGATCCCGTAGCGGCGGATACTCCGGCAGAACCTGCGCCGGGCGAGTTCCCGTTCCTGAGCCTGCCGTTCGCCGTCCTCGGTGTCGTCGTCGCCGCGGCGGCTCATGGGGTCTGGGCCTCCCTCGGTGAGGGGGTCACCACTGTCGCGGTGCTCGGGTTGCTGAAGTGGGTCTGGAGACGCTTCGGTCCGCGCCCTCGCCTCTCCCAGGAGCAGGTGCGCCTCTACTCCACCGTGTGCATCGCGATCTTCCTGGTGTCGTCAAGCGCCTTCATCGGCTGGGCGATGGAGGGGCCGGGGAGCACGTGCGTCGATTGCGACACGACCGGAGGCTGGGTGACCGCCTCGGTGTTCGTCGTCATCGAATGCGGCTTTGCCGCCTTCCTGCTGTTCAACCTCTTCAGGACCAGGACGCGGTCCTAGGCCGCTGCACCCGCTGGACCCGAACTCCGGCCCGGCATCGGCCCGAACCTCACCGAACGCGCGAGAGCCGCCCCCGGAACCCGATTTTTTCGGACCGGAAGCGGCTCTCACCGTCTTTCGTCGTTGGAGTCCCGATACCTCGTCGGGACCCCCGAGCGGTGGCGGAGGGATTTGAACCCTCGGTGGGCTTGCACCCACAAACGCTTTCGAGGCGTTCTCCTTAGGCCGCTCGGACACGCCACCGCCGGAGAGGCTACCGGAGCGGGCGATCGGCGGCGAAATCGGGCGGCTACCCGACCAGCAGCACGTGCAGGTTGCGCGGACCGTGCACGCCCTCGACCCGGGAGAGCTCGATGTCGCTGGTGGCGCTGGGGCCGCTGATCCAGGTCTGCGGCCGGGCGGGGTCGAGCCGGGCGACCGCGTCGGGGACGTCGGCGACGACCTGGCCGGTGTCGACGACGCAGACGTGCAGGTCGGGCAGCAGCGTGATCACCCGCCGGCCCTGGCCGATGCCGTGGTCGAGCACGATCGTCCCCGTCTCGGCGATGCCGACCGCGGCCCGGGTGACCACGGCTCCGACGGCGTCGAGCCGGGCGGCGGTGAGCGGCTCTGCGACGGTGTCCACGACCGCGTGCGGCACGTCGTACCCGAGGTCTTCCGGGACCGCCGCGTCGAGGGAGCCGAGCGCAGCGGCGATCCGCATCTCGACCTCCTCGCCGGCACAGCGCTCGACGGTGGCGCGGTAGTCGCGGACCCGCTCCACGAAGAGGTCGAGGACGGCGTCGGTGACCGGCGTCCGTGGTGCCGGCGCGCGGTGCGGCGATGGGGGCTCCGGCGCCCCGCGCAGCGCGGCGTGGATCCGGCCGAGGATCTCGTCGCGCGCGCTCACCGGCCTGCCCTCCCTCGGTGGCCCTCCGCTGACGGCCCCCGGGTACGACGCCACCAGGCGCGGAACGACTCCGCCGGCGGGGCGGGCAGGTCCCGGGCGTCGGTCCACGCCGCTGCCGGTCCGGGCAGCCGGCCGATCCGCCGGCGCCCTCCGGGCATCACCCCGGACGTCCTGCGAGGTGGTCGTCCGGGCAACCGGAACGCAGGACGTCCGAGCATCCGGCCGACGAGCCCCGCGAGCCGCTCGCCCGCGGCCATCCGGCGGGCGTCGGAGAAGGCCCACGCGGTGGCCTTCATCGCGACCGCCTCCGGCTTGGGGAGGCCACCGCCGTTCCCGGCGCGATGGGCGTCGACGACCTGGGCCCGCTGGTCGACCAGTACGCCGGGGATGTCGATGCGCACCGGGCAGACCTCGTAGCAGGCGCCGCACAGCGAGGAGGCGAACGGCAGCGACTCGACCTGCGGGTCACCGGGTCCGCGCAGCAGCGGGTTGAGGATCGCGCCGATCGGTCCGGGATAGACCGAGCCGTAGGCGTGCCCGCCGGTGCGCTCATAGACCGGGCAGACGTTGAGGCACGCCGAGCACCGGATGCAGCGCAGCGCCTGCCTGCCGACCTCGTCGGCCAGCGCGCGGATGCGGCCGTTGTCGAGGAGCACCACGTGCACCTCCTGCGGCCCGTCGCCGGGCGTGATCCCGGACCAGGTGGAGGTGTAGGGGTTCATCCGCTCCCCGGTGGAGGAGCGCGGCAGCAGCCGCAGCATCACGTTGAGGTCCGCCCAGCTGGGCACCACCTTCTCGATGCCGACGACGCTGACCAGCACCTCCGGCAGCGTCAGGCACATCCGGCCGTTGCCCTCGGACTCGACGACGACCAGGGTGCCGGTCTCGGCCACCGCGAAGTTGGCTCCGGAGACGCCGACCTTCGCGCGCAGGAACTTCTCCCTCAGATGCAGCCGCGCCGCATCCGCCAGGTCGGCGGGCGTGTCCGTCAGGCCCTCGGGCGCGGGGCGGCCCCACGCGCCCATCTCGCGAGTGAAGATGTCGCGGATCTCCCCGCGGTTGCGGTGGATCGCCGGGACCAGGATGTGCGAGGGCCGGTCCTTGCCCAACTGCACGATCAGCTCGGCGAGATCGGTCTCGTAGGCGCGGATGCCCTCCTTCTCCAGGGCTTCGTTGAGCCCGATCTCCTGCGTCGCCATGGACTTGACCTTGACGACCTCCGA
>DATDNR010000138.1:0-64682 GCA_036518175.1 Marmoricola sp. | reverse complement strand
AGCAGGGCCTGCTCGCCGCAGTCGACCGAGATCTGGTACTTGCCCTTCTCGAACCCCCAGGAGCCGGCCACACCGCAGCACCCGCCCTTGAGGGGCTCGACGTCGAGGCCCATCCGCTGCAGCACTGCCTGCTCGGAGTCGACTCCCCCGGTCGCGCGATGGTGGCAGTGCCCCCACAGCAGCGCCTCCCGGGCGAGATGGGGCACCGGCACCTCGAAGGTCTCGAAGAACTCGCCGAAGTGGTAGGCGTTCCGCGCCAGCCGGATGGCGTCGTCGTCGTGCGGCAGCATCTTGGTGAGCTCGTCCTTGAATACCGCCAGGCAGCTGGGCTCCATGCCGACGACCGGCGTGCCGGCACGGATCTCGTCCCGCAGCGTCGCGAGCACGGTGCGCAGGTAGCGCTCCGCCATGCCGAGGAACCCGTAGTCGTACAACGGCCGGCCGCAGCACACGTGCGTCGTGGGCATGACGACCTGCCAGCCGGCCTCCTCCAGCGCCTCGACGCAGGCGACCCCGACGTCGGTGTGCAGGTGGTTGTTGAACGTGTCCGGGAAGAGCACGACCCGTCGGCCCTGCGGGTTGCGGGTGCCGCCGCGTTCGGCGTACCACTGCTGCAGGGTCAGCGGCGCGAAGGTGGGCAGCGGACGCTTCTGGTCGATGCCCGCGGCGAGGCGGGCGAGGCTGCGGAGCCCGGGCGTCTGGGTGACGAAGTTGACCAGGCCGGGGACCGACGAGGCGAGTCGCGAGGCTTGGTCGATGAACCCGAACGCGTAGGCGTAGCGCGGCCGCCACCGCTTCCAGGAGTCGTAGTGGTGGTAGCGGAACTCCGCCTTGTAGGACGGCATGTCCACGTTGACCGGACAGTCGCTGGTGCAGCCCTTGCAGGCCAGGCACAGCTCGAGGGCGTCGGCGACCTCCGAGGACTGCCACCCCTCGGTGATCACCTCGCCGCGGAGCATCTCGTCGAAGAGCCGGGCGCGTCCGCGGGTCGAGTGCTTCTCCTCCTTGGTGACCTGGTAGCTCGGACACATCGTCTGCTGCGGTTCCGGCACCCGGCACTTGCCGACACCGACGCAGCGCAGGGCGGCGTGCGCGAAGTCGTCGTTGTCCAGCGGGAAGTGCATCTTCGTCTGCGGCCGGGGCGGGTTGTAGTCGGTGCCCAGACGCAGGTTCTCGTCGAGCCGGTAGGGATCGACGACCTTCCCGGGGTTCATCTTCCACTCGGGATCCCAGATCGCCTTGAACTCCCGCATGGCCTGCACGAGCGTCGGCCCGAACTGCTTCTCGAGCAGCTCGGCGCGCTGCTGGCCGTCCCCGTGCTCACCGGAGAGCGTGCCACCGTACGACGCCACCAGGTCGGCGGCCTGCTCGAGGAATGTCCGGTAGTCGCGCACCCCGTCGGCGCGGCGCAGGTCGAAGCTGATCCGGGAGTGGATGCAGCCGTCGCCGAAGTGGCCGTACATCGCGCCCTTCAGCCCGTGTGCCTCGTAGAGCCGCTGCAGGTCGACGAGGTAGTCACCGAGCTTCTCGGGCGGGACCGCGGAGTCCTCCCAGCCGGGCCAGTGGTCGATGTCCCCGGGCGGGAACGCCGTGCTGCCCAGCCCACCCTCGCGGACCTCCCAGATGCGCTCGCTGCTGCCGCCCTCCTGGGCGCTCTTCAGCAGCCTCATCCGGTCGGGCCCGTAGCCCAGGCCGTCGCGGAGGTACTCGGTGAAGGCGCGTGCCTTGGCCTCCGACTCGGCGGCCTCGTCGGCACCGAACTGCACCAGCAGCCAGGCGTGCCCCGGGCCGAGGTCGGGCAGCTCGTGCAGGCCCTCGATGTGCATGTTCTGCTCGCGCTGGTCCTCGATCAGCTGCCAGTCGAGCCCCTCCAGCCCGATCGGCTTCCACGCGAGGATCTCCTCGACGTGCCGGGTCGCCTCGACCAGCGTCGGGTACTCCACCACCACGGTCGTGCGCTGGAGCATCGCCGGGGTGAGCTTCAGCGTCGCCTGCAGGACGGTGGCGCAGGTCCCCTCGGTGCCGGTGAGCGCGCGGGCGACGTTGAAGCCCCGCTCGGGCAGCAGCTCGTCGAGGTTGTAGCCCGAGACCCGCCTCGGGAGCACGTCGACGGGCTGGAATCCGGCCCGGATGTCGTCGGCGTACTTGTCCCGCAGGTCGCGCAGCTGGGCGTAGATCTCGCCCTTGCGGCCGCCGGCGGCGATGATCCGGTCGAGGTCCTTCTCCTCGTCCACCCCGACCCAGAACCGCGCGCCGTCGTAGGTCAGCACCTCGAGCGCCTCGACGTTGTCGGACGTGCGCGGTCCGGGGCCGTAGATCCGGGACTGGATCGAGTGGATGCCGCAGGAGTTGTTGCCGACGTTGCCGCCGATCGTGCAACGGGAGTGCGACGACGGGTCGGGGCCGAAGATCAGGCCGGTGCTGCCGGTCTGCTTGTTCAGCTGCTCGTTGATGACCCCCGGCTCGGCGGTGACCAGCTGCCTCTTCGTGTCCACCTCGCCGATCCCGGTGAGGTACTTGGAGAAGTCGATGACCACCGCGACGTTGACGGTCTCTCCGGAGAGGCTGGTGCCGCCGCCGCGGCTGAGCACCGGAGCGCCGTACCGGTGGCAGGCCTCCACGGTCGCCACCACGTCGTCCAGGGTCCTGGGCACGACCACGCCGATCGGCACCTGCCGGAAGTTGGAGGCGTCCGAGGCGTACATCGCCCGCGAACCGCTGTCGAACCGGACCTCGCCGCGCACGTGCCGGCGCAGGTGCTTCTCCAGGCCGGCGACGTTCACCTGGTCGCGCGCCACCATCCCCGTGGAGAAGCGGAGGTCGGGGTGGGCGGGGATCTCCGTGGTCCGCGGAGGCATCAGTGGCGTTCTCCGCGCAGCGACGACTTCGCCGACTCGGTGAACTCGTGCATCTTCTGCTTCGCACCCTTGGTGGTGATGCCGAACATCTCCGGGTCGCCCTTCTTCATCGCCTTGGCCACCTTCTTGGCCTGCATCTTCTTGATGTGCGGCGGGATCGGCGGGATCTCGCGGTCGACCACCACCTCCAGCACGCACGGCTTGCCGGCCGAGAGCGCCTTGTCCCAGGCCTCGCCGATCTTCTTCGGGTCGTCGCACCGGATGCCCTCGAGACCGAGCAGCCTGGCCCATTCGGCGTACGGCGCGTCGGGGATGCTCTGCGAGCCGGGGAACTTCGGGTCGCCGGCCATCGCGCGCTGCTCCCAGGTGACCTGGTTGAGGTCCTGGTTGTTGAAGACGCAGAAGACCAGCGGAGACCCGGACAACCGGTCCAGGTAGCGCTTGACGGTGATCATCTCCGCCAGGCCGTTCATCTGGAAGACGCCGTCGCCGACCATCGCGATCACGGGCCGGTCGGGATGGGCGAGCTTCGCGCTGATGGCGTACGGCGTGCCCGGCCCCATCGTCGCGAGGTTCCCGGCCAGGGAGGCCTCCATGCCGGGGCGCATCCGCAGGTGCCGCGCCCACCAGTTCGCCGCGCTGCCCGCGTCGGTGGTGATGATCGCGCCGTCCGGCAACCGCTGGGAGAGCTCGTGGGCCACCAGCTCGGGGTTGAGCGGATCGGCCTTGTCGTGGGCGCGGTCGTCCAGCACCCGCCACCACTCGGCGACCTCCGCCTCGATCTCCTTGCGCCAGGAGCGGTCCTCCTTGCGCTTCAGCAGCGGGATCAGCTCCTTGAGCGTCTCCTTGGAGTCACCGACGACATGGGCGTCCATCGGGTAGCGGATGCCGATGTACTTGCCGTCGATGTCGATCTCGACGCCCTTGCACTGGCCCTCCTTCGGCAGCCACTCGGCGTACGGGAAGCTGCTGCCGATCATCAGCAGGGTGTCGGCGTTCATCATCATGTGGTGGCTGGCGGTCGAGCCGAGCAGCCCGATCGGACCGGTCACGTAGGGCAGGTCGTCGGGCAGCACCGCGCGTCCCAGCGACGTCTTGGCCACTCCCGCGCCGAGCAGCTCGGCCACCTCGACGACCTCGTCGGAGGCCTTGGCCGAGCCCTGGCCCACCAGCATGGCGACCTTGGTGCCCTCGTTGAGGATGTCCGCCGCGCGGCGCAGCTCCTCGGTGTTCGGCAGCACCCGCGGCTGCGACCAGCCGACGCTGGAGTAGGTGGCGCCGTGCTCGCGCGGCGGGGAGGTCACCGCCTCGGACTCACCGACGTCCTCGGGGACGATGATCACCGCCACGGTGCGGTTGGTCAGCGCGACCTTGCAGGCGCGGTCGACGATGTGCCGGGCCTGGGCCGGCATCATCACGGTCTGGATGAAGTCCGCGCCGACGTCCTTGAAGAGCGTGTTCGCGTCGATCTCCTGCTGGAAGGCGGCACCGAGCGACACCCGCTTCTGCTGGCCGACCACGGCCACCACCGGCTGGTGGTCGAGCTTGGCGTCGTACAGCCCGTTGAGCAGGTGGATGGCTCCGCCCCCGGACGTGGCGATGCAGCAGCCGATGCCGCCGGTGAACTTCGCGTGCGCGGTCGCCATGAAGGCGCCCATCTCCTCGTGCCGGGGCTGGATCAGCTCCGGGTCGCCGTCGGCCCGGTCGAAGGCACCGAGGAAGGCGTTGATGCCGTCACCGGGGTAGCCGAAGATCCGGTGGATCCCCCACTGGCGCAGCCGGTCGAGGATGAAGTCGGCAGTCTCCATGGTGATGGGTCCTCCTGTCGGGTTCGGGTTTCGACTGGGGTACCCGCGGGCACGAGCGGAAAACGGATCGGATCGCGATACGCGTGGACAAGAACGCGTGGACAAGGAGGCACCGGGTGGCAGGCCGGCGCGCGGAGGTGGAGATCGAGCAGGTGGAGGCGTCGGCGTACGTGATCCCCACCGACGCCCCCGAGTCCGACGGGACGCTGCAGTGGGACTCCACGACCCTGGTCGTCGTGCAGGCGCACGGCGGTGGCCGGACGGGCCTGGGATACACGTACGCCGGACCGGCAGCCGCCCAGATCGTCACCGGCAAGCTCGCCGGTGTCGTGCAGGGGAAGGACGCGACCACCCCCGTCGCACGCTGGGCCGAGATGCAGCACACCGTGCGCAACCTCGGCAAGCCCGGACTCGTCGCCGAGGCGATCTCGGCCGTCGACATCGCGCTGTGGGACCTCGCCGCCCGACTCCACGAGGTGCCCCTCACCGTGGCCGTCGGTGCGGTGCACGACACGACGCCGATCTACGGCAGCGGTGGTTTCACCTCCTACGACGACCGGCAGCTCACCGAGCAGCTCACCGGCTGGGTCGACGCCGGCATCCCGAGGGTGAAGATAAAGGTCGGCCGGGACCCCTCCGCCGACGAGCACCGGGTGCGAACGGCACGCTCGGCCATCGGCCCCGACGTGGAGCTGTTCGCCGACGCCAACGGCGCCTGGAGCCGCAAGCAGGCGTTGTTCTGGGCCGACAAGCTCGCCGAGCACGGCGTCCGCTGGCTGGAGGAGCCGGTGAGCTCGGACGACCTCGAGGGCCTGCGGCTGCTCCGTGACCGGGGCCCGGGCGGGATGGACATCGCCGCCGGTGAGTACGGCTACCACCTGCCCTACTTCCAGCAGATGCTCGACGCGGGCGCCGTCGACTGCCTGCAGGCCGACGTGACCCGGGCCCTGGGCATCAGCGGCGTGCTGCGGGTGGCCGCCCTGTGCGACGCGCGCTCGATCGACCTGTCCTTGCACTGCGCCCCCCAGGTCAGCGCGCAGGTCGGCACCGGCGTGTGGCACCTGCGCCACCTGGAGTACTTCCACGACCACGTGCGGATCGAGGGGCTCGCCTTCGACGGGGTGCTCTCCCCCGAGCCGGGCGGAGTGCTCCGCCCCGACCGCAGCCGTCCGGGGCTCGGCCTGGTGCTCAAGGAGCAGGACCTGGCCGACCACCGGGTCGCCTGACCGCTAGCCCGACAGCCCGCTCCGGGTGTTCTGGCCCCTTCCCCGGACGACGTAGCACGCCACCGCGCTCGCCGCAGCGACGTTGAGGGAGTCCACTCCGGCCGCCATCGGGATCACCGCGCGCCGGTCGGCCACCGACGTCCACCGGGGCGAGAGCCCGTGGCCCTCACCGCCCAGCACCAGGGCGACCCGGTCGCAGCCGGCGACCGCCTCCTCGATCGGCACCGCGCCCTCGGCCAGCGTCAGGGCGATCGTGGTGTACCCGCGGCGGGACAGGTCGGGGAGGGCGTCGTACCAGTCGGGCAGCCGGGTCCAGGGCAGCGCGAACACCGCGCCCATCGCCACCTTCACCGACCGCCGGTAGAGGGGGTCGGCGCACCGGGGAGCCAGCAGCACCGCGTCGACCCCGAGTGCCGCCCCGGAGCGGAACATCGCCCCGACGTTGGTGTGGTCGACCACGTCCTCGAGCACGAGCACGGTGCGCGCGCCGGCGAGCACCGCGTCGAGCGGGGGCAGCGGCCGGCGCTCGAGGGAGGCGAGCGCGCCGCGGTGCACGTGGAAGCCGGTGACCTGCTCGGCCAGCTCCTCGCTGACGACGTAGCACGGGGCGTCGGTGCTCGCGAGCACGTCGGCGAGTCCCTCCAGCCAGCGGCGCGCCATCAGGAAGGACCGCACCCGGTGTCCCGCCCGCACGGCACGACGGACCACCTTCTCGCCCTCGGCGAGGAAGAGTCCGTGCTCGGCCTCGAGGTGCTGGCGGAGCTGCACGTCGCGAAGGTCGCGGTAGTCCGCCAGTCGCGCGTCGTCCGGGTCGGTCACCTCGACGAGCCTGCTCACCCGAAGCGCTCCGGGTGCGCCACCGCCACCACCTCGCCGACCACGATGATCGCGGGCGCCCGGACCTGGTGGGCGGCCAGGTCCTCCTCGAGCTCGGCCAGGGTGGAGAGCACCGTGCGCTGCGTGGGCATGGTGCCGTCGCACACCACGGCGACCGGCGTGTCCTCGCGGCGGCCGCCCTCGACGAGGGCCGCGGCGATCGCCGGTGCGTTCTGCACCGCCATCATCAGCACGATCGTGCCCCGCATCCGCGCCAGCGCCGGCCAGTCCACCAGCGACTCGGGGTGTCCGGGTGGCAGATGGCCCGAGACCACGGTGAAGTCGTGGGTGACCCCCCGGTGGGTGACGGGGATGCCCGCCGTCGCGGGCACGGCGAGGGGGCTCGAGAGCCCGGGCACCACGGTGACCGGCACGCCGGCCTCCCGGCAGGCGAGCACCTCCTCGTAGCCACGTCCGAAGACGAAGCTGTCCCCGCCCTTGAAGCGCACCACCCGCTTGCCGGCCAGGGCCTTGTCGACGATGCAGCGGTTGATCTCGTCCTGGCTCGCCGAGCGGCCGCGCGGCAGCTTGGCCACGTCGACGAGCTCCACGTCGGGCGGCAGCTCACCGAGCACCTCCCGGGGCGCCAGGCGGTCTGCGACGACGACATCGGCGTCGCGCAGCGCCTTGCGGGCAGCCACCGAGAGCAGCTCCGGGTCACCCGGACCGCCACCGACCAGCACGACACCGGGCTCGCGCTGCCGATGGTGCCGGGCCGAGATGGTGCCCTCGCGCAGGGCTTCGAGCACCTGGTCGCGCACCGCGGCCGACCGCCGCGGGTCCCGCCCACCGGCCCGGTCGGCCAGCACCGCGACGCTCATCCCGTCGTGCCGGCCCACCGCCGGGGTCACCGCGGTGGCGCGGTCACCGTCGTCGCTGCGGACGCAGAAGGTCCGCCGCTGCTCGGCCGCCGCACCGACCTGCTCGTTGACCACCGGGTCGTCGGTGGCCGCAACGACGTACCACGCGTCGTCGAGGTCAGCAGGCTCGAAGCGGCGGGCCAGCCAGGTCAGCTCGCCGGAGCCCGCGAGCCCCTCGATCGCCGGAGTCACGTGCGGTGACACGACGTGCACGTCCGCTCCGGAGACCAGCAGCGCCGGCACCCGGCGCTGGGCGACATTGCCCCCACCGACGACCACCACCTTGCGACCGGAGAGCCGGAGCCCAGCGGGGTAGGTCGGGTCGTCCGGCGGCTGGCTGGTCACCGCTCCATTGTGGGAAGCGCGCCCAGGGGTACGTGACGACCGTTCACCCACCGGACTACCGTGACCGGCAAGCCGCACAGACAGGAGAATCCATGACCCTCGAGCGCCCTGTGAGCCCCAACCCCTACGACCTGCTGCCGCAGGTCCCCTCCTTCACCGTGACCAGCGACGATGTCACCGAGGGCCAGCCGCTGAAGGACGACCAGGTCGCCGCGAAGGGCAACCGTTCGCCCCAGCTGTCCTGGTCGGACGTGCCGGAGGGCACCAGGAGCTTCACCGTCACCTGCTTCGACCCCGACGCGCCGACGCCGTCGGGCTTCTGGCACTGGGTGCTCGTCGACCTGCCCGCCGACGTGACCTCTCTGGAGACCGATGCCGGAGCCGAGGGCGCCGACCTTCCCGGCAACGCGTTCATGTGCCGCAACGACGCCGGCAGCAAGGCCTTCACCGGCGCGGCCCCGCCCGAGGGCGACCAGGTGCACCGCTACTTCTTCGTGGTGCACGCGGTGACCGAGGACTCCCTCGGCGTGGACTCCGACGCCTCCCCCGCGGTGGTCAGCTTCAACCTCGCCTTCAAGACGGCCGGGCGGGCGATCCTCCACGGCACCTACCAGCACTGAGCCTTGACGGCCCCCTCGCAAGACGTCCTGGGCGAGCCGTACGTCGCGAGCACCCTGCGACTCGCCCCGGACGAGGAGGGGGAGGCGGTCGCCACCCTGGTGCACCGGCCCGCACCCGCACCGACGCACCGGGCCGTGCTGCACGTGCACGGGTTCTGCGACTACTTCTTCCAGACGCCCGCTGCGGAGTACTGGGTCAGCCGGGGCTACGACTTCTACGCGCTGGACCTGCGCAAGTACGGCCGCTCGCTGCTCCCCCACCAGACGCCCAACTACACCGCCGACCTCCGCGTCTACGCCGAGGAGCTGTCGCTGGCCTACGAGCAGATCAGCCGCAACCACGACCAGGTCGTGCTCAGCGCGCACTCCACCGGCGGACTCACCGTGCCGCTGTGGGCCGCCGAGCACCGGGTGCCGGCGAGCGCCTTCGTGCTCAACGCTCCCTGGCTCGACATGCACGGTTCGACACTGACGCGCACCCTGCTCATGCCCGCGATCCAGCGGCTCGGGGCGGTCCAGCCCCGCCGACTGGTCCCGCGGGACGTCGACGGACTGTACGGGCGCAGCCTGCACCGGGACTTCGACGGCGAGTGGGACTACGACCTGGCCTGGAAGCCGCTCGAGTCCTGGCCGGTGTTCGCCGGCTGGGTCCGGGCCGTCCGCCTCGCCCACCGGCGGCTCACCCACGGGCTGGAGCTCGACCAGCCGGTGCTGGTGCTCTCCTCGTCGCGGTCCTCGCACCCGACGTCGATGCGCGACCCCGACGTGCACCGCACCGACGTGGTCCTCGACGTGGAGCAGATCCGCCGCCGGGCACCGCTGCTGGGTCGCCACGTCACCGTCGACCAGGTCGTGGGAGCCCGGCACGACGTGACCCTCTCGCTGCCGGAGGTGCGCTGCCGGGTCTTCGACCGGATCGACCGGTTCCTCGCCGCGTACGTCGAGCGCTGAGCCCGCCGGGCATAGTGTCGGCTCCATGAGCCTGACCACGGCGCGCTACCTCGAAGCGATCAGCAGCCACAGTCGCGGCCTGGCCGACGCCGCGCGCAACAACCTCGACGCCGAGGTCGAGCACTGCCCCGGGTGGAGCGTGGCCGACCTGGTCTGGCACGTCACCGAGGTGCACTGGTTCTGGCGGACGATCGCCGAGGGCAGGCTGTCCGCTCCCCCGGACGAGGCGCTGAGACCACAGCGGGAGCCCGACGAGCGGCTGGTGCAGTCGTTCCTGACGGGGGCCGCCGAGCTGGTCGACACGCTGCGGGAGGCCGACCAGACCGCCTCGGTGTGGACGTGGGCCCCACAGAAGGACATCGCGTTCATCACCCGCCACCAGGTGCAGGAGGCGGCGGTGCACCACTGGGACGCCGCCTTCGCCGCCTCCCGTGATCTCGCCATCGAGCCCGACGTGGCCGCGGACGCGATCGAGGAGTTCCTGACCTTCTCCCTCGTCGATGCGGAGGACAAGATCGAGCGGGGCGCGGAGAGCCTGGGCCAGGACCTGGTGCTGGCCTCCACCGACGGCCAGGGCGCCTGGTCGATCAAGGACGCCGAGCCGGAGGCGCCGCTGACCTGGGTGCGTGGTGCCGAGGACGGAGCCGCGACGGTGAGCGGTACGACGTCGGACCTGCTGCTGTGGCTCTACGACCGCACGGAGCTGCCCGTGCAGGCCGACGACGACCGGCTGCTCGACCGGTTCCGCCGGCTGTGCCTCACCGACTGACCAGCAGCCTCCCGGCTGGCATGCCGGCGAGCGGACCTCAGCCCGCGAGGCGCAGGGCGAACTGCACCAGGGCCGCGATGCCGATGACCACGATCAGGGTGCGCAGCCACAGCGGGGACAGCCGCCGACCCCAGTGGGCGCCGATCTGGCCGCCGATGATCGAGCCGAGCGCGATCAGCCCGGCAGCGGCCCAGGCGACGTGGCTGACGAGGATGAAGACCACCGCGGCCACGCCGTTGACGATGGCTGCCAGCACGTTCTTGGTGGCGTTGTGCCGCTGCATGGTGTCGTCGACCCCGATGCCGAGGATCGCCATCAGCAGCACGCCCTGCGCCGCACCGAAGTAGCCGCCGTACACACCGGCGCCCGCGACCGACGGCCACACCCACGCGGCACCGTGCTCGGGCAGGCCGCCGCGCTCGGCGGCACGCGCGGAGACCGCCGAGGAGATGCGCGGGCCGAAGATCACCAGCACCACACCCAGCGCGATCAGCACCGGCACGATCGCGTCGAAGGCCGAGCCGGGCAGCACCAGCAGCAGGATCGCGCCGACCGTGCCGCCGACGAGCGAGGCCAGGCCGAGGCGCAGGAGGCGGCCGCGCTGACCCTCGAGCTCGCGCCGGTAGCCCCACGCGCCCGACACCGAGCCGGGGACCAGGCCGACGCTGTTGGACACGTTGGCCAGCACCGGTGGCACCCCGACCGCGACCAGGGTCGGGAAGGTGATCAGCGTGCCGGAGCCGACCACGGTGTTGATCGTGCCGGCGGCGATGCCGGCGGCGAAGACGGCTACTGCCTCCCAGACGCTCCCGATCACTGCGTGGGCGCGGACGGTGGCCCGCTCTCCGGGGAAGGTGGGTCCGCCGGGGCGTCGGAGAAGACCGCCGCACCCGGCGAGGCGGCCGCAGTGGCGTTGCGCTGGCCGGTGGGCGTGCCGGCGGCCTCGTCGGCGGCGGCAATGGCCTCGCGAACCGCCTCGTTGGCACCGCTGAGGCTGCGGTCGGCGGCTTCCTCCTCGCCGGTCTGCGGCGCGCCGAGATCGACCCGCACCCGCGGACCACCGGTGTGGCGGGGGATGCCGGCCACCTCGTGCGCCGCTGAGCCGAGTCCCTCGAGGGCCTTGGTGATCTCCGAGGGCACCACCCAGACCTTGTTGGCATCGCCCTCGGCGATCTTCGGCATCATCTGCAGGTACTGGTAGGCCAGCAGCGCCTGGTCGGGCTGCCCGTCGTGGATCGCCTGGAAGACCGTCTGGATGGCCTGCCCCTCACCCTGGGCCTTGAGGATCGCCGCCTCCCGGTCGGCCTGGGCACGCAGGATCCGCGACTCCCGGTCGCCCTCGGCGGTGAGGATGGCCGCCTGCTTGCCACCTTCGGCGGTGAGGATCGCCGACTGCCGCTGCCCCTCGGCGGTGAGGATCGCGGCCCGCTTGTCGCGGTCGGCCCGCATCTGCTTCTCCATCGAGTCCTTGATCGACGGCGGCGGGTCGATGCCCTTGAGCTCGACCCGGTTGACCCGGATGCCCCAGCGGCCGGTGGCCTCGTCGAGCACTCCCCGGAGCCGGCTGTTGATCTCGTCGCGGCTGGTGAGGGTCTGCTCGAGGTCCATGCCACCGACGATGTTGCGCAGCGTGGTCATCGTCAGCTGCTCGACCGCAGAGATGTAGTTGGCGATCTCGTAGGTCGCCGCCACGGCATCGGTCACCTGGAAGTAGATCACCGTGTCGATCGAGACCACCAGGTTGTCCTCGGTGATCACCGGCTGCGGCGGGAAGGAGACCACCTGCTCGCGCATGTCGATGACGTAGCGCACCCTGTCGACGAACGGGGTGATCATGTTCAGGCCCGGTTGCAGGGTGCCGTGGTACTTGCCGAACCTCTCCACGATGCCGGCCCGCGCCTGCGGGATGATCCTGATCGTTCTGACGATCACGATGATCACGAAGACGGCCAGGATGATCCCGATGATCGCGCCTACGGGCATGGTTCCCCCAGTTCCTATTGTTCGAGCTTCGGTGCGCGCAGCACGTACGCCGTCGCACCCTTGATCTGCACCACGTCGACGACCTCGCCCTCGGGGATCGTCTCGTCCTCCACGTAGGGCAGCGCGGTCCACTCCTCGCCGCCGATCTTCACCCGTCCGGGACGGTGCTCGGAGAGCTCCTGCAGCACCATCGCCCGGGAGCCGATCAGCGCCTGCGGGCCGGTGCGCAGCTCCGGGCCGGAGTGCAGCGAGCGCAGCACGCCGGGCCGGATCACCGCCAGCAGGCCCACGGCCGTCACCAGCGCGAGCACGAGCTGCAGCACGCCAGGCAGGCCGAGCAGCGCCGTGATCGTGCCGACGAGCGCCCCGCCGGCGAGCATGATGAAGATCATGTCCAGGCTGACCAGCTCCAGGCACCCGAGCAGGATGGCTGCGATCAGCCACGCCTCCCACAAGTGGTCCCCGATCCAGCCCATGGCCGGAGCCTATCCAATGCCCTGCTGGGGCCCCCGGCTCTCAGCCCGCGTGGCGTCCGGGGCGCCGGCGCGCGCTGTAGCGGCCGTCGAGCCGGGTCAGCTCCAGCGGCATCCCGAAGGTCTGCGCCAGCGTCTGCTCGGTCATCACCTCGGGCAGCGGGCCCTGGGCCACCACGCGGCCACGGCGCAGGAACAGCGCGTGCGTGAAGCCGGGCGGGATCTCCTCGACGTGGTGCGAGACCAGGATCGTCGCCGGGGAGAAGGGGTCGCGCGCGAGCGTCGAGAGCGTGAGCACGAGGTCCTCCCGACCACCGAGGTCCAGCCCCGCAGCCGGCTCGTCGAGCACGAGCAGCTCCGGGTCGGCCATCAGCGAGCGGGCGATCTGCACGCGCTTGCGCTCGCCCTCGCTGAGCGTGCCGAAGGTGCGGTCGGCGAGGTGCGCGACACCCACCTCCCGCAGCAGCGCGGCGGCCCGGTCGTGGTCGAGCGAGTCGTACCGCTCCCGCCAGCGGCCCACGACTCCGTACGACGCCGAGACCACCACGTCGGCCACCCGCTCGTCGCGCGGGATCCGCTCGGCCACCGCCGCGCTGGTGTAGCCGATGCGGGGACGCAGCTCGAAGACGTCGACGGCCCCCATCACCTCGCCGAGGACCCCGGCGACACCGGCGGTGGGATGGATCTGCGCGGAGCAGACCTGCACCAGGGTGGTCTTGCCCGCGCCGTTGGGGCCGAGGACGACCCACCGCTCGTCCTCCTCGACCCGCCAGTCGACCTCCTCGAGCAGCGTGCTCTGCCCACGACGGATGGTCACTCCGGCGAGCTCGAGTACGGCGGCCATGGGTCCTCTCGTCCTGGACTGTCCGGCAGGCAGCGTCCGGGTCTTGGGCTGGTGCGGCAACAACCTACAAGGCTGCCCCGGCTAGCGTTCGGCGGGTGACCGTCCCCGACCCGCACGGGTTGCCCCGCAGCCTGGTGCTCTCCTGCTGGCTGCAGGCGTGCGTGCGCGGGCTGGTCTCCCCCGACGAGCTGGCCGACGCGGTGCGCGGCGACGACGCCAACCACCTGCTGGTGCTCGGAGACGGCGTGGCACCGCTGGTCGCGCTGCCGGGGCAGGTCTGTGGCGCCGGGGCGACCGCCGCTCAGCTGGCCGTGCCCGCACCGGGTGACCCGGTCGGCCTGGCGGGCCCGGGCGCGTTCAACGCGGCAGCTCTTGACGCCGGCGAGGCCCTGCTGCTGCCCGGGGCGGGCATCGGCCTGGTGCCCCGGCTCGATGCACGCACCGTGGTCTGGCAGGCGATGCCCGCCCATGGCGCGCCGGTGCTCGACCCCGGTGAGGCGGGTGCCACGTTGCGACGGTCGTTGCTGCAGGTCACCGACCGGCTGGCCGCGCTCGACGTGGCCTCGTGGCGCCCGGAGATCCCGGACCTGCTGATGAACCTGCGCCATCGTGACGAGCTGCCGCTGCCGCCCGGCCTGTCGCCGCGCCGGGTGGAGACCATCGAACGGGCAGCCCTGTGCCTGACGATCGTCCGGCTCGCGCTCGAGGACGACGGCGGGGCGGTGTCGTCGTACGAGATGCAGCAGCGTCGCGACGCGCTGGGTGACCTCGACCGGGCTGCCCGCCGGGCACTGGTGGCGGCCGGCTCGGATAGCCTCGGCGCGTCATGAACCCCACCGCCGCCCCGGGACCACGCACCGTGCTGGTCACGTTGACCGGCAAGGACCGCCCCGGTGTCACGTCGCTGGTCTTCCACACGCTGGCGCGCTTCGGCGTCGAGGTGCTCGACATCGAGCAGATCGTGCTGCGCCGCCGGCTCGTCCTCGGCCTGCTGGTCAGCATGCCGCACGACTGGCGAGCGCTGCGCAGCGCGCTCGAGGACGTGGCCGCCGAGCTGGACATGAGCCTGGAGGTCGCCCGCGGGGCCGGTGACAACAAGCCGCGGCCGGAGGGTCGCAGCCACGTCACCGTGCTGGGCACGCCGCTGCGCTCGTCGGCGGTGGCCGCGATCACCGGCCGCATCGCCGACATGGGGGCCAACATCGACCGCATCGAGCGGATGGCGCGCTACCCCGTCACCGCCATCGACCTGCACGTCTCGGGCACCGACCCGGACCGGCTCCGGCTGGTGCTGGCCGAGGAGGCCGCCCGGCAGCACGTCGACGTCGCCGTCCAGGCGCAGAGCCTGCTGCGGCGAGGCATGCGGCTGATCGTGATGGACGTCGACTCGACGCTGATCCAGGGCGAGGTCATCGAGATGCTCGCCGCCCGCGCCGGCTGCGAGGCCGAGGTCGCCCGGGTCACCGAGCAGGCGATGCGCGGCGAGATCGACTTCACCGAGAGCCTCCGCGCCCGCGTCGCGCTGCTGGAGGGTCTGGCGGCGACCGCGCTGGACGAGGTGTACGACGACCTGGTGCTCGCCCCCGGCGCCCGGACCACGGTGCGCACGCTCAAGCGCCTGGGCTACCGGTTCGCGATCGTCTCCGGAGGGTTCACGCACATCACCGACCGGCTCGCCGCAGAGCTCGGCATCGACTTCGCGGCCGCCAACGAGCTCGAGATCGTGAACGGCCGCCTCACCGGGCGGGTGCTGGGTGAGGTGGTCGACCGGTCCGGCAAGGCCGCCGCCCTGCGCCGCTTCGCCCACCAGACCGGACTGCCCGAAGCGGCCGTCGTCGCGATCGGTGACGGCGCCAACGACCTGGACATGCTGGCGGCCGCCGGGCTGGGCATCGCGTTCAACGCCAAGCCGGTGGTGCAGCAGGCGGCCGACACAGCCGTGAACGTCCCCTACCTCGACGCCATCATGTACCTGCTCGGCATCAGCCGCGAGGAGATCGAGGCCGCCGACCGCGCCGCCGGCATCGTCACTCCCGCGCCACCTGTCTGATCCGGGCCGGCGCGCCCCGCCGGGCCCGCGTGTGGGCCTAGTGTCCGGCTCCGCGGCCGACGTGGAAGCCGGTGATGTGGGCGGTGGCGACGTCGAGCTCGGCCCAGGGCACCCTCACCTCGAGCACGGCCAGCGCTGCCGTCGGGTAGCCCTCGCTCATCTCCCGGAACGCCGCGGGATCGGGGTCACCGTCGTCGAGCATGTGCGCGAGGTAGGCGGCCGTCGGGTTGTGCCCGACGTAGGCCAGCACCCGGCAGTCGCCGGCGGTGCGCAGCACGTCGAGCGTCGTCTCCGGGCTCGAGGAGTAGAGCGAGTCCTCGATCCGCGCGGCCGCGGTGGACCGGGAGGCGCGGGCCAGCGCCTCCCAGGTGGCCACCGTCCGGGTCGAGGAGGAGACGAGAGCGCAGTCGGGCACGATGCCCTGAGCGGCCAGCCATGCTCCGGCCTCCGCCGCGTCGCGCCGGCCCCGGTCGGTCAGCGCCCGCCCGTGGTCGTCGGTCGAGAACTGCTCGGCCTTCGCGTGTCTCATCACCACCAGCAGCCGCCGGTCGTCCTCCCCACTTCGCGTCACCGGGCAACTCTCCCACCGGGCACGCGACGTGTCATGGGTATACCCCTGCCGCACGGTGGTGCCGTTCGTCACCGGAGGTGTTGCCCCAGCTCGCGACCAACCGCAGCGTCCGGGGGGACCAAAGCCCCCTCCCGTCGTGCGTGCACCCCGGTGACGCTGGTGCCATGAGGAAGCGAGGGCGCCGCAGATGGGGCGCGAGGCCATGGCCACGTCGCTGACAGTCCACCGTGCGGAGCGTCGTCGGCAGGCCCAGTCACGCCTCGGCGGCCGGATCGTCGGCATGGTCTTCCTGTGGACCAGCGGGATCAACCTCGGCATCGCCGTCGCGAACGCGGGATTCTTCCGGCATTTCGCCGACTCCTCCTACCTGCCCTTCGTGCGTCAGGGCTGGACCGAGGTGGTGATGGCGCAGCCGGGCGCCTGGGGACTGCTCCTCTCGGTGGGTGAGGCGATCCTCGGCGGCCTCCTGCTGGCCGGCGAACGGTGGGCCAAGGTGGGCTGGGTCGGCGTGATCGCCTTCCACGTGCTGCTCATGCTCTTCGGCTTCGGCTTCTGGCTCTGGTCGGTGCCCGTGCTCGCCGCGCTGGTGCCGCTGGCGCGCCGTGACTGGGCGGTGATCAGCCGCCGCACGGGGCCGCCACCGCCCGATCGCCGCCGCGCGGAGCAGGAGGCCCAGGCACGGGCGCTGCGGCGTGCCTACGAGCACCATCCGGCCAACGGTGGTCCCCCGCCGCGCCGGAGCGGCCCGGCGACGGCACCGGCCGCT
Organism: Marmoricola sp.; assembly: GCA_036518175.1. Taxonomy (GTDB): domain Bacteria; phylum Actinomycetota; class Actinomycetes; order Propionibacteriales; family Nocardioidaceae; genus Marmoricola. The sequence goes on along the minus strand of DATDNR010000138.1, from coordinate 47,682 downwards.
CGGCCACGCTCCGCAGCACCCCGGCACTCCGCGCCGGGTCGCTCGCCGCGCCTGACGCTGGTGCGTCCGCCGGACCAGGGCCGGTCCTAGTCGGACAGTCTCGGGTCAGGCACCCATCGCGTGGTAGCCGCCGTCGACGTGCACGATCTCCCCGGTGGTGGCCGGGAAGAAGTCCGAGAGCAGCGCGACCACGGCGCGGGCCGTGGGCCCCTGGTCGGTCTGGTCCCAGCCGAGCGGCGCGCGCTCCGACCAGCCCGCCTCGAGCTCCTCGAATCCGGGGATCGCCTTCGCGGCCAGCGTCTTCAGCGGCCCGGCGCTGACCAGGTTCACCCGCACGCCCCGGGGACCCAGGTCACGGGCGAGGTAGCGCGCGCACGACTCCAGCCCGGCCTTGGCCACGCCCATCCAGTCGTACGCCGGCCACGCGACCGTGGCGTCGAAGGTCAGCCCGACCACCGAACCGCCCGTCTGCATCAGCGGCAGGCACGCCTCGGTCAGCGACATGAGCGAGTAGGCAGAGACCTGCACGGCCTGGGCCACGTCCTTCCATGGCCCACCGAGGAACTTGCCGCCGAGCAGCGTCTCGGGGTTGCCGAAGGCGATGGAGTGGACCACTCCGTCGAGCCCGTCGACGTGCTGGGCCAGCTCGTCGGGCAGTCGCGCGAGGTGCTCCTCGTCGGTGACGTCGAGATCGATGACCGGGGGCTCCTGCGGCAGCCGCTTGACGATGCGCCGGGTGATGCCGAGCGCGCGGCCGAAGTTGGAGACCACCACCGTGGCACCCTGCTCCTGGGCGACGCGGGCGACCGCGAAGCCGATCGAGGAGTCCATGGTGACCCCGGCCACCAGGATGCGCTTGCCGTCGAGGATGCCCATCAGTGCCCCATTCCCAGTCCGCCGTCGACCGGGATGACTGCTCCGGTGACGTAGCCCGCCCTCTCCGACGCCAGCCAGGTGACGGCGTCGGCGACCTCCTCCGAGGTGCCCATCCGCCCGAGTGGTATCTGCTCGCGGTAGGCCGCCTGCTGCTCCGCGGGCAGCACCGCCGTCATGTCGGTCTCGATGAAGCCGGGTGCCACCACGTTCGCGGTGATCGAGCGGCCGCCCAGCTCGCGTGCGATCGAGCGGGCCATGCCGACCAGTCCGGACTTGCTCGCGGCGTAGTTCACCTGGCCCGGTGAGCCGAGCAGCCCCACGACGCTGGAGATGAACACGATCCGGCCACGACGCAGCCGGAGCATGCCCTTGGCGGCGCGCTTGGCCACGCGCCAGGAGCCGCCCAGGTTGGTCTCCAGCACCGACGACCAGTCGTCCTCCGACATCCGGAGCAGCAGCGTGTCGCGGGTGATGCCGGCATTGGCGACCAGCACCTCGACGGGTCCATGCCGCTCCTCGACCGCTGCGAACGCCTCGTCGACCGAGGTGGGATCGGTGACCTCGCAGTGCACCGCGAAGGCGCCCTCCGGCGCGTCACCGGAGCGGCTGGTGACCGCGACCTGGTCGCCGAGCGCGACGAAGGCCTGCGCGATGGCGCGGCCGATGCCGCGGTTGCCGCCGGTGACGAGTACCGATCTGCTCACCCGGCAGACGCTAGCGACTACTTCCGGGTAGGCGCCAATCAGTCGTCCTCCAGCCGGAAGCCGATCTTCATGCCCACCTGGAAGTGCTCGACCGCGCCGTCCTTGACCTGGCCGCGCACCTGGGTCACCTCGAACCAGTCGACGTGGCGCAGGGTCTTGCTGGCACGGGCGAGGGCGTTGCGGATGGCCTGGTCGATGCCGTCCGGGGAGGTGCCGACGATCTCGCTGACGCGGTAGGTGCGATTCGACATGTCGCAAGGATGCCAGACGCGGGCGGCTCGGCGGGCGGCTCGGCGGGCGGGCGGGGGGCTCATGACACCGACGTAGGATCGAGTCATGGCCCGCGGACACGTCGCACGGCGGCGACAGCCGGAGGCCGTGCGGATCACCAGCGCGCCGGTCAGCCGCCGGGACGAGCTCGCCCACCGGCAGCGCCGCTACGTGATCTCGATGACCATCCGCACGCTCTGCTTCATCGGTGCCGTCGTGGCCCACGACTGGCTGCGCTGGGTGCTGGTGGGGGCGGCCTTCGTGCTGCCCTACGTCGCGGTGGTGATGGCCAACAAGGCCGCTCCCTTCGTCGAGGAGGGTGAGCCCGAGGGGCCCGGTCTGCATCAGGACAGCGAGTTCCGCCAGCTCGGCGGGTCGCCGCGACAAACGGGCGACGAGACGTGAGACTTCAGCTGGTCGGGCCCGTCACCCCCGTGCGGGGCCGGCCAGGTGCCGGGCGACTTTCCCCCGTGGTCGTCCGGCACCGTCCCTCCACCGTGGAGCGCTGAGGTGGACCAGACGATCTGCTCGGCGCGCGGTTGTCAGCAGCCCGCCGTGCACGAGCTGCGCTGGAACAACCCGCGCCTCCACCCCCCGGAGCGGCGCAAGGTCTGGCTCGCCTGCGACGCCCACCTGCAGTCGCTGTCGGACTTCCTCTCCGCCCGCGGTTTCCTCCGGGAGGTCGTGCCGCACTAGCGGCCGCGCGCTCCCCCGGCGTGACCGGTCAGCCGCCGATGGCGGACATCGGCCGGGTCGGCTGCAGGAACGACTCGTCGTCGATGCCGTGGCCCGGCCGCTTGCCGAGCATCGCGATCCGCCACCGGTCCGCGATCTCGTCGTCGTCGGCGCCTTCGCGGAGCGGGGTGCGCAGGTCGGACTCCTCGCGGGCGAAGAGGCAGTTGCGCACCTGGCCGTCGGCGGTCAGCCGCACCCGGTCGCAGTCGCCGCAGAAGGGCCGGGTGACCGAGGCGATCACGCCGACCTTGCCCGGACCGCCGTCGACGAGGAACTCCTCGGCGGGCGCGCTGCCCCGGGCCTCCTCGACCGGGGTCAGTGCGAACTCCTGCTCCAGCGCGGCGAAGATCTCGTCGGCGGTGACCATCGCGGCGCGCGACCAGCCGTGCTGGGCGTCGAGGGGCATCTGCTCGATGAACCGCAGCGCATAGCCGTGCTCCAGGCACCACCGCAGCAGCTCAGGTGCCCGGTGGTCGTTGACGCCGCGCAGGAGCACCGCGTTGACCTTGACCGGCTCCAACCCCGCCTGGCGGGCAGCCTCGAGGCCGGCGAGCACGTCGTGCAGCCGGTCGCGGCGGGTGATCCTGGCGAACTCGTCGGGGCGGACGGTGTCGAGGCTGACGTTGACCCGGTCGAGACCGGCCTCGGCGAGCGCCCGAGCGGTGCGGGCGAGGCCCAGCCCGTTCGTGGTCAGCGAGACCTCCGGGGACGGCTGCAGGGCCTTCGCGGCGGCGACCAGGCCGGGCAGTCCCTTGCGCAGCAGCGGCTCGCCGCCGGTGAACCTGACCTCCTGGACGCCGAGCCGCTCGACGCCGATGCGCAGCAGCCGGGTCACCTCGTCGTCGGTCAGCACCTCCTCCGACGGCATCCAGTCCAGGCCCTCCGCCGGCATGCAGTAGCTGCAGCGCAGGTTGCAGCGGTCGGTCAGCGAGACCCGGAGGTCGGTCGCCACCCGACCGAAGCGGTCCACGAGCGGAGTGGTCGTCACCCTGCCAAGTCTAGGAGACCGGTGGCTGCTCTGCTTGGTCACGCGACTAGTCTCGCCGCGTGGGCTTCCTCCTCACGCGGCGCTGGCTGCTGTTCTTCCTCGCCGTCGTGCTGATGGCGTGGGGCGCCACCTGGCTGGGCCAGTGGCAGTTCCGTCGCCTCCACGAGAAGCGTCACGACAACCACGTCATCGCCGCCAACCTCGTCGCCGCCCCGGTGCCGGTCGACAGCCTGCTGCGCCCGGGTCATCCACCCGGCCCGCGCATCGAGTGGCGCCGGGTGACCGTGCACGGACACTGGGACGACCGGCACACGGTGGTGGTGAAGTACCAGACCAGCGCCGACGGCTCGCCCGGGGTGCACGTCGCCACCCCGCTGGTCACGGGCGGTGGCCGGGCGGTGCTGGTCGACCGGGGCTGGATGGCCTCGCCCAACAGCGGCGGTGTCAAGCCGAAGCTGCCACCGGTCACCGACGGGCCGGTGACGGTGACCGGCTGGGTGCGCCAGAACGCCACCGGCGACGCCGCGGACGTCGCCCAGCTGTCCACCCGGGCGCTGTCCAGCGCGACCGTGGGCACGGTGGTCCCCTACCGGCTGTACGCCGGGGTCGTCGACCTGGCGAGGCAGAGCCCGCCGCCGGTGCGTCCCCTCGGCCCGATCGAGATGCCCGACGACACCAGCGACGGCCCGCACTTCTTCTACGGCCTGCAGTGGTGGTTCTTCGGCCTGCTGGCCGTCATCGGCTTCGTCTACCTGGCGTACGACGAGTGGAAGAGACCGCACGGTCCGCAGGGCGACGGCAGCCGGCCGCCGGCCGAGGATCAGAGGGCCCGCAGCATGCCGCCGTCGACGGGCACCATCGCTCCGGAGACGAAGGAGGAGGCCGGGCTGAGCAGGAACGCCGCGACCCGACCGAACTCCTCCGGCTCGCCGTAGCGACCCAGCGGGATCGACCGCAGCGAGCGCGCCCGCGCCGCCTCGGCATCACCGGTCGCCGCGTCGAGCTCGCGGACCCGTTCGGTCTCGACGCGTCCCGGCATCAGCCCGTTGACCCGGATGCCGCGCGGCCCGAGCTCGTCGGCGAGCGTCTTGGCCACCATCGCCAGCCCCGGCCGCAGCCCGTTGCTGATGGCCAGGTCGGCCAGCGGCGCGCGCACCGAGCTCGACAGCACGAACGCGATCGACCCACCCGCGCCGAGGCTGCCGGCGACCGCGCGGGCGATCCGCAGGCCGCCGAGGAAGACCGTCTGGAAGGACCGGGCCCATTCCTCGTCGCTGGTCGCCATCACCGCTCCCGGCGGCGGGCCGCCGACCGAGACGAGCGCCCCGTCGAGCCGCCCCCACTGCTCCTGCGCCGCGGCGACCAGGCGGTCGGCGGCATCCGGGTCGCTGTTGTCGGCCACCACCGGCAGGCACCGGTCGCCCAGCTCCCGCGCGGCGCGCTCGAGGGTCGCGGCGTCGCGCCCGGAGACCACGACGCGGGCTCCCTCGGCGACCAGCACGTCGGCGGTCGCGCGTCCGAGGCCGCGACCGGCCCCCGTCAGCAGGTAGACACGGTCATGCAGTCCGAGATCCATGGTGCCCTTCCGGGTCAGGCCGGCGTCGGCCGGGCGTCGTCGAGGAACTGGGTGCGGTAGAGGTCGGCGTACGTGCCGCCCTGGGCGAGCAGCTCGGCGTGGGTGCCGCGCTGCGCGACCCGGCCGCCCTCCACGACCAGGATCTGGTCGGCGTTGCGCACGGTGGACAGCCGGTGGGCGATGACCAGCGAGGTGCGCCCCTCCAGGGCCCGGTCGAGGGCCTGCTGCACGGCGTACTCCGACTCGGAGTCGAGATGGGCGGTGGCCTCGTCGAGCACCACGATCGAGGGCGCCTTCAGCAGCAGCCGGGCGATCGCGAGCCGTTGCCGCTCCCCGCCCGACAGCCGGTAGCCGCGGTCGCCGACCACCGTCTCCAGACCGTCGGGCATGCCCCGCACCAGGCCGGCGATCTGAGCCGCCTCCAGCGCCGCCCAGATCTGCTCGTCGGAGACGTCCGGCGCGGCGTACCGGAGGTTCTCCCGGATGGTGTCGTGGAACATGTGCGCGTCCTGGGTCACGTAGCCGACCACGTCCTCGAGCGACTGCAGCGTCACGTCGCGCACGTCCCAGGACTGCCGGGCGTCGCCGACCCGGACCGTGCCGCCGGACACGTCGTAGAGACGTGCCACCAGGTGGGTGATCGTGGTCTTGCCCGCGCCCGACGGCCCGACCAGGGCGACCATCTGCCCCGGCTCGGCGGTGAAGGTGATGTCGTGCAGCACCTCGCCGGTGTCGCGGCTCTCGATCCTCGCGACGGTCTCGAGCGAGGCCAGCGAGATCTCGTCGGCCCGTGGGTAGCGGAACCGGACGTGGTCGAACTCGAGCCGGGCCGCGTGGGCCGGGAGCGCGACCGCGTCGGGCTTCTCCTGCACGGTGGAGGGCAGGTCGAGCACCTCGAAGACGCGGTCGAAGCTGACCAGCGCGGTCATCACGTCGACCCGCACGTTGGACAGGCCCTGCAGCGGGCCCAGCAGCCGCAGCAGCAGCGTGGCGAGGGCGGTCAGCGTGCCGATGGTGAGACTGCCGCGCACGGTGAGGACGCCGCCGATGCCGTAGACCAGGGCGGTCGCCAGGGCCGGGACCAGCATCATCGTGGCGACGAAGACCCGGGTCACCAGCGAGATGCGCACGCCCAGGTCACGGACGACGCCGGCCTTCGCGGCGTACTTCGCGTCCTCCTCCTCGCGGCGGCCGAAGAGCTTGAGCAGCAGCGCGCCGCCGACGTTGAACCGCTCGGTCATCATGTTGCCCAGGTCGGCGTTGCCGTCCATCTGCCGGCGGGTCAGGCTGCTGATCTGCTTGCCGACCCACCGGGAGGCGAGGAACAGGATCGGGAACAGCGCCAGGCAGACCAGGGTCACCTGCCAGCTCAGCGCGAGCATCGTGGCGCCGACGACCACGACGCTGATCGCGTTCGAGACCGTGCTCGACAGCGTCGAGGTGAACGCCGACTGCGCCCCGATCACGTCGTTGTTGAGCCGCGACACCAGCGCGCCGGTCTGGGTGCGGGTGAAGAAGGCCAAGCCCATCCGCTGGATGTGCCCGAAGACGCGGGTGCGCAGGTCGAAGATCAGGCCCTCACCGATGCGCGAGGAGAGGTAGCCGGTGCCGACGGTGAGGAAGGCGTCGAGCACCGAGGCGAGCGCCATCCCGGCGGCCAGCCAGGCGACCAGGGCGACGTTCTTCTTCAGGATCCCGTCGTCGAGCAGGTGCTGGATCAGCAGCGGGTTCACCACCACCAGCGCGGCATCGACGACGACCAGCGCGACGAACATCGCGATCACCCGCTTGTGCGGGTGCGCGAAGCTGAAGATCCGCCTGATGGTCTGACGGGAGACCCGCTCGTCGACGACGGCGCGGTCGCGGCGCATGTGGCGCATCGCCTGCCCCATCGGGTGCATCCCGCTCACTGACCGCCCCCTTTCCTGACGCGCTCCTGCCCAACACTGTGCCCCGGCCGCTTTGTTCCCACCAGCATGGTCGGCCCCGCCACCGTCACGGTCAGGCGAGCGCGACCAGGTCGGCGTAGTCCGGCGTCCACAGGTCCTCGACCCCGTCGGGGAGGATCAGCACCCGGTCCGGCTCGAGCGCGTGCACGGCACCCTCGTCGTGGGTGACGAGCACGATCGCGCCGGCGTACTCGCGGATCGCGGCGAGCACCTCCTCGCGCGACGCCGGGTCGAGGTTGTTGGTCGGCTCGTCGAGCAGGAGCACGTTGGCGGAGCTGACGACCAGGATGGCCAGCGCGAGCCGGGTCTTCTCCCCGCCCGAGAGCACCGCGGCGGGCTTGTGCGCGTCGTCGCCGGAGAAGAGGAAGGAGCCCAGCACGGACCGCGCCTCGGTGTCGGTGAGCTGGGGTGCGGCCGAGTGCAGGTTCTCCAGCACGGTCCGGCCGGTGTCGAGGGTCTCGTGCTCCTGGGCGTAGTAGCCGATCTTCAGGCCGTGCCCGGGGACGACCTGGCCGGTGTCCGGCTTGTCCACCCCGGCGAGCATCCGCAGCAGCGTGGTCTTGCCGGCCCCGTTGAGGCCGAGCACGACGACCCGGTTGCCGCGGTCGATCGCCAGGTCGACGTCGGTGAACACCTCCAGCGAGCCGTAGGACTTCGACAACCCCTCGGCGGTGAGCGGCGTCCTCCCGCAGGGTGCCGGGGCGGGGAACTTGATCCGCGCCACCCGGTCGTGACGGCGCTCCCCCTCCACCCCGGCCATCAGCCGCTCGGCGCGCTTGAGCATCGACTGCGCCGCCTGCGCCTTGGTGGCCTTGGCGCGCATCTTGTTGGCCTGGTCGGTCAACGCCTGGGCCTTGCGCTCGGCGTTCAAGCGCTCGCGACGGCGGCGGCGCTCGTCGGTCTCGCGCTGCTCCAGGTACGACGCCCAGCCCATGTTGTAGACGTCGATCGTGGCCCGGTTGGCGTCGAGGTGCAGCACCTTGTTGACGCACGCCTCGAGCAGGCCGACGTCGTGGCTGATCACCACCAGCCCGCCCTTGTGCGAGCGCAGGAAGTCGCGCAGCCAGACGATCGAGTCGGCGTCGAGGTGGTTGGTGGGCTCGTCGAGCAGCATCGTCTCGGCCCCGGAGAAGAGGATCCGGGCCAGCTCCACACGCCGGCGCTGGCCACCGGAGAGCGTGCGCAACGGCTGGCCGAGCAGCCGCTCGGCGATGCCCAGCGACGCGGCGATCTGGGCGGCCTCGGCCTCGGCGGCGTAGCCACCGCCGGCGTGCAGCGCCGCGTCGGCGCGCTCGTAGCGACGCATCGCGCGGTCGCGCTCCTCCGGGTCGTCGCTGCCCATGGCCCGCTCCGCCTCACGCAGGCGGCGCACGACCTCGTCGAGCCCGCGGGCGGAGAGGATCCGGTCGCGGGCGAGCACCTCGAGGTCGCCGGTGCGCGGGTCCTGCGGCAGGTAGCCGATCGAGCCGTTGCGCTGCACGATGCCGCCGGCGGGCAGTCCCTCGCCGGCGAGGATGCGGGTGAGCGTGGTCTTGCCGGCACCGTTGCGCCCGACGAGTCCGACGCGGTCGCCGGGGCCGACCCGGAAGCTCACGCCTTCCATCAGCAGTCGGGCGCCGGCGCGCACCTCGAGGTCCTGGGCAGTGATCACGAAGGGTCAACCCTACCGGTGCCCTCCACGCGCCACCCACTAGCATCGCCGCATGCCACGCACCACCTCTCGCGACCTGGCCCTCGTGGCGACCTTCACCGGTCTGGTCGCCGCACTCGGGCTGGTGCCCGCCGTCTACCCCGCCGGCATCCCGGTGCCGATCACCGCACAGAGCCTGGGTGTGATGCTCGCCGGCGCGGTGCTGGGCCGCTGGCGGGGCGCCGCGTCGCTGGCGCTGCTCCTCGTGCTGGTGGCGGTCGGCCTTCCGCTGCTGCCGGGCGGGCGGGGCGGCCTCGCTGTCTTCGCCGGCCCCAGCGTCGGCTACCTGGTGGGCTTCCCGGTCGCGGCCTGGGTGATCGGCTGGCTGACCGAGAAGGGCGGAGCGCCGTACCGGCTGGGCTGGGGCGTGGTCGCCAACGTCGTCGGCGGCATCGTCGTGCTCTACGCGATCGGCATCCCGGGCACCGCCTGGCGGGCCCACCTGTCCCTCCAGGCCGCCGCGGTGAGCTCGGGCTGGTTCGTCGTCGGTGACCTCGTCAAGGCCGTCATCGCCGCGCTGGTCGCCCGCGGGGTGCACGCGGCCTACCCCGGGCTCCTCGGGGAGCGTCCGTCCCGCGGCCGGACCCGTCGTGGTGAGTCTGCGACTGTCTGAGTCCGCCTCGGACCCGCTCGCCGCCGCGGACCCGGTCGCGGAGGTGCTCGCGGCGCACCGGGCAGGCCGCGACCTGCTGCTGCACACCTCGGGGTCGACCGCGGCCGCCCGCCCGGTGCTGCGCAGCACCGCCTCGTGGTGGGACTCCTTCGCGGCCTACTCGGCGCTGAGCGGCGTGGGCACCGGTGCCCGTCTGTGGGTGCCCGGCCCGGCGAGCGCCACGATGAACCTCTTCGCCGCGGTGCACGCCCGCGTCGTGGGCGCCACGCTGGTGTCCCGCCCCGAGGACGCCACGCACGCCTGCCTGACCCCGGCGCTGCTCGCCCGCCGCGGCGACCGGCTGGCCGCCGGCACCCGCGTCGTGGTGGCCGGGGACGCGCTCTCCCCCGCCCAGCACGCGACCGCCACGGCCCGGGGCCTCGAGGTGGTGCACTACTACGGCGCGGCCGAGCTGTCGTTCGTGGCGGCGGGACCGCACGCCGGCGCGCTGCGGGTCTTTCCGGGCGTGCAGGTGCGTGTCGTCGCCGGCGAGATCCGGCTGCGGTCGCCGTACGTCGCGAGGCCGGGCTCCGGTGCGCTGCGCCTCGAGGACGGCTGGGCGACGGTCGGTGACCGCGGCCGTCTGGACGGCGACCGGCTGGTGGTGCTGGGACGCCCGGGCACGGTCACCACCGCCGGCGCGACGGTGTCCCCGGCCGAGGTGGAGGTCGAGCTGAGCACCGTGGCCCGCGGTGACTGCGCCGTCGTGGGCCTGCCCGACCCCGACCTGGGGGCGGTGCTGGTGGCGGTGCTGACCGACCCCGGTGACCGGGAGCGGCTGGCCTCCCACGCCCGCCGCCGGCTGGCGCCCGCGCTGCGGCCGCGTCGGTGGCAGCTGGTCGACGAGCTGCCGCTCAACGGTGCCGGCAAGGTGGACCGCGTCCGTCTCGGCGAGCTCGTCCGGACCTTGCGGAGCACGCGATGAGCAGGCCGGACGATCCGGTGGTCGTGGCGGCGCTGCGCTCCCCGATCGGCACCGCCGGCCGGGCGCTGCGCGACCTCGGGGCGGCGCAGCTCGCCGCGCCGGTGCTCGCCGCGGTGGCAGACGGGTTGTCGCCGGGCGAGGTCGTGCTGGGCAACTGCATGGGGCCCGGCGGCGACGTGGCACGGGTGGCGACGCTCGCCGCGGGCCTGGGGTACGACGTGCCGGCGCTCACCGTCGACCGGCAGTGCGCCAGCGGGCTGGCCGCGATCGACGTGGCCGCGGCGATCGTGCGCCAACGGGGCGAGGTGGTGCTCGCAGGCGGCACGGAGAGCGCTTCCACCGCGCCGTGGCGGTTCTGGCCGCCCGAGCCGGGCGGTGAGCCGGTGCGCTACGAGCGGGCGCCGTTCGCGCCGGCGGAGCTCGGCGACCCGGACATGGGCCTGGCGGCCGACCTGCTCGCGGAGGAGCACGGCATCGGACGGAGCCGCCAGGACGGCTACGCGGCCCGCTCCCACCAGCGGGCGTGGGCAGCGACCGAGGAGGGACTCCTCGACGCCGAGCTGGTGCCGGTCGGCGGCCTGGCCCGCGACGAGCGTCCGCGCAAGCAGATGACCGCCGATCGGCTGGCGCGGCTGCCCGCCACCTTCCGGACGGGCGGCACGGTGACCGCGGGGAACTCCTGCGGCGTCAACGACGGCGCCGCGGTGGTGGCCCTGGCCCCCGCGTCCGCGGGCCTTCCCGGGCTGCGCGTGCTGGCCACGGCCACGGCCGGGGTGGACCCGAACCGGCCGGGGCGCGGGCTGGTGCCGGCGACGCGCCTCGCGCTCGACCGGGCCGGCCTGCACCTGGGTGACCTCGACGTCGTCGAGCTCAACGAGGCGTTCGCCGGCCAGGTGCTGGCCTGCTGTGACGAGCTCGGGCTGGAGGAGGAGCGGGTGTGCCCGCAGGGAGGAGCGCTCGCCCTGGGCCATCCGTGGGGCGCCAGCGGGGCGGTGCTCGTCGTACGCCTGTTCTCCCAGCTGGTCCGCCAGGGGCGCGGCCGCTACGGACTGGCGGCGATCGCCGCCGGTGGCGGCCAGGGCGTGGCGATGGTGGTCGAGGCATGCCCGTGATCGAGCTGGCCGGGGTCGGGCACCGCTACGGCACCGGCTCCGCCGCCCGGGTGGTGCTCCGCGACCTGGACCTCGTGCTCACCGAGCAGCGCATCGGTGTCATCGGCGCCAACGGCTCGGGGAAGTCGACGTTCGCCCGGCTGCTCAACGGGCTCGTCGTACCCACCGAGGGCCAGGTGCGCGTCGACGGCCTCGACACCCGCTCCCGGGGACGCGAGGTCCGGCGCCGGGTCGGGTTCTGCTTCACCGACCCCGATGCCCAGATCGTGATGCCGACGGTCGCGGAGGACATCGGCTTCGGGCTGCGCCGCCGCGGACTCGACCGCCGCGAGGTCGAGCAGCGGGTCGAGGCGGCGCTGGCCGGCTACGGCCTCGCCGACCACCGCGACCACCCAGCCCACCTGCTCTCCGGCGGCCAGAAGCAGCTGCTCGCGCTGGCCGCCGTGCTGGTCACCGAGCCGGCGGTGCTCGTGATGGACGAGCCCACGACGCTGCTCGACCTGGCCAACGCGCGGCGCGTCGCCGAGGTGGTCGCCGCGCTGCCCCAGCAGGTGGTCCTGGTCACCCACCACCTCGACCTGCTGGCGGGCTTCGACCGGGTGCTGGTCTTCGACGGCGGCCGGGTGGTGCACGACGCGCCCCCGGAGGAGGCGGTGGCGCGCTACCGGGAGCTCGTGCTGTGACCGAGCTCGGCCTCTACCACCCCGGGAGCTCCTGGCTGCACCGGCTGCCGGCGGGCCTGAAGCTGGGGTCGCTGCTGCTCGCCGCGGTGGCCACCCACTGGCTCGACAGCCCGGGGCGGGTGGGGGTGGCGCTGCTGGCCACCGTGCTGCTGTACGCCGCCGCGCGACTGCCCTGGCCACTGCTGGTCGCGCAGGTCCGGCCGCTGCTCTGGCTCGGCGTGCTGCTCGGCGCCTTCCAGTGGTGGGCCAACGGCTGGCGGACCGCCGTCGACGTGGTCGGCGTGCTCGTCGTGCTGGTCCTGCTCGCCGCCCTGGTCACCCTGACGACCCGGACGACGGCGATGGTCGACGCCGTCGTGGGGATGTGCCGGCCGCTGCGCCGCGTGGGCGTCGACCCGGACCGGGTGGGGCTGCTGCTCGCGCTCGGCATCCGGTCGGTGCCGGTCGTCGTGGCACTCGCGCGCGGGGTGCGCGAGGCACAGCTCGCCCGGGGCCTCGGCGCCAGCCCGACGGCGTTCGCCGTACCCCTGGTCGTGCGGTCGTTGCGGCACGCCGACGCCCTCGGCGAGGCGCTCGCCGCCCGCGGCGTCGACGACTGAGCAGGTGCGTCGCCGGGAGCGGCCGCGCGTCTGGGAGGATGCCGCGCATGTCGACTGCCCGAGCCGCCACGGTCCTCGTCCGCTCCGACAGGATCGTCCTGGGGCTGGCCGCGGTGCTGTGCGTGCTGGCAGGGCTTGCCCACTTCGGCGGCTGGAACGACGTCGTCGCCTTCGTGGTCTCCGCCGGTGCCGTGGCGGTGCTCGCCTCGCTGGTCGGGCGCAGCGTGGAGCAGCTCGGCGACCGCTTCGGGCCCGGCGCGACCGGTGTGCTGCAGTCGGCGCTCGGCAACCTGCCGGAGCTCTTCATCTCGATCTTCGCCCTCAAGCAGGGCCTCGACGCGGTCGTCCGCTCCGCGCTCGTCGGCTCCGTGCTGGCCAACCTGCTGCTCGTGCTCGGCCTCGCCTTCCTCGCCGGAGGGTTGAAGCACGGCACCCAGAAGCTGGGATCGGAACGGGCGCGGACGATCTCGGTGCTGATGCTGCTCTCGGTGGTCGCCCTGCTGATCCCCTCGCTGGCCCACTGGGTGCACAGCCCCGCCGAGGCCCACGAGCGCACGTTCTCCACGATCGTCTCGGTCGTGCTGCTGGCGCTCTTCGTGCTGTCGCTGCCCTTCTCCCTGCGCCGCCAGCCCGGTGCGAGCGCGCAGCCACACGGTGAACCGCCACGCTGGCCGGTCTGGCTGTCGGTCGGGATGCTCGCCGTCTCGGGTGCGCTGGCGGCGTTCGTCTCCGACTGGTTCGTCAGCGCGCTGGAGCCCGCGATGGAGTCACTGTCGATCTCCCAGGCCTTCGCGGGCCTGGTCGTCGTGGCGATCGCGGGCAACGCGGTGGAGAACGTCGTCGGTGTGCAGCTGGCCTGGAAGGGCAACTCGGAGTATGCCTTCTCGGTCGTGCTCAACTCCCCGCTGCAGATCTCGCTCGTGCTCGCCCCGGTGCTGGTCCTCATCAGCGTGGTCTTCGGGGTCGGCTCGCTGACCCTGGTCTTCAGCCCGCTGCTGGTGGCCGCGCTGTTCGCGGCGGTGGTGCTGGCGGCCTTCATCTCCATCGACGGCGAGTCCACCTGGCTGGAGGGCGCGACGCTGATCGGCCTCTACGCGATCGTGGCGACGGCGTTCTGGTGGGGCTGACCCGGGCGCGGACGCCGCGCGGTCCGGCATGATCTGGGCATGGCATCGACGACCGAACGGCTGGTCCGACGCGTCACCTGGCCGGTGCGCACCGAGCGCCTCACCATCCGCCCGGCGACCGAGGCCGACGTCGAGGCGACCTGGCGGTTCCGCAGGCTGCCGGAGGTCGGTGAGTGGATCACCCGGGCGCCCACGACGCGGGAGGAGTACGCGAGGCAGTTCCTGGACCCCGGCCGGCTCGCCAAGACCCTCGTCTTCGCGCTCGACGGGGTCGTCATCGGCGACCTGATGCTCGCGGTCGAGGACGCCTGGTCGCAGGCGGAGGTCGCGGACCGGGCCCGCGAGGTGCAGGCCGAGCTCGGGTGGACGATGGACCCGGCGTACGGCGGCCGGGGGTACGCCACCGAGGCGGTCGAGGGGCTGATCCGGGTCTGCTTCGAGGACCTCGGTCTGCGCCGCGTCACCGCCAACTGCTTCGCGGACAACGACGAGTCCCGGCGGCTGATGGAACGCCTCGGGATGCGTCGCGAGCAGCACACGGTGCGCGAGTCGCTGCACCGGTCGCGAGGCTGGCTCGACGGGCTCGGCTACGCGCTGCTGGCCGACGAGTGGCGGACTCGCTGTGCGTCGTCGGGGTCCGGACCTCGTCAGGGCTGAGCTGCCTCAGTCCACCTTCTCGAGCGCGTCCGGCCTGTGCACCGCCGTGCCGCCGCTCTTCTCGCTGCGCACCAGGTACTGCGGGTCGTCCTTGCTGGCCCGCACGGTGCGGCCGGCCGCCTCGGTGTCCGAGGTGATCTTCTCCTCCACCACGCCCTCGGCGGTGCCACCGTGGCTCTTCCAGCGGACGCGGTCGCCCTTCTTGAAGTCGGCCATGCGGGTCTCCTCGGCTCGGGGGTAGGAGTCCCTCTACCCCGCATGCGCCGCGCCACACCGGCCGCACCGGGCAGTGAGCCGGACGGGTCAGGCGTCCAGCAGTGCTTCGACCTGCGGGAACTGGCGCTGCAGAGCCCGCAGGTGCGGAGCGATCGCCGGGTGCCGGAACTTGCCCGCGAGCGCACCCTCCCCCTGCGCGGCGCGTGCCAGCGCCCACTCCGCGCGCGACATCACGGTGAAGACGGCGAGCATCCGCGCCGCGAAGGCGACGTCTCCGGCATCGGCGTCGACGCCCACCGACGCGAGCCCGGAGAGGTGGGCCTCGAGCAGCACGTCGAACTCCTCGCGGCTCGAGAGCGAGAAGTAGCCCACGTCGGCACCTGCCGGGGCGGTGCCCACGCACGACCAGTCCACCGCCACCGCGTCGTCCCCGCGGCGGGCGAGGACGTTCGCGGGCACCGCGTCGCCATGGGCCGGGCGCTGCGGCAGCGACTCGTAGCGCTCCAGGAGGCGGTGCCGTCGCCGCCAGAGCGCGTCGGCGACGTCTGCGACGGTGGTGCGGGCCAGCGTCGGCCAGCCGTCATGACGTTCGGCCAGCCGGACGCGGTCGGTGAGCAGGTGCCGGCACAGCCACGGCGCGTCGGGAAGCTCTGCGGCAGCGAAACGCCCGAGGGCCCGGGCGACGAACAGGCCGGGCAGCGCCTCGACCTCGACCGCGGCGGTCCAGACGGTGAGGCCGTGCTCGTCACCCTCGACGCGGCCGGCCTGCGGTGCCACCAGTCCGGGTCCGTCGAGGTGCAGGTGCAGCGCGACGTCGGCCTCCCGCCGCCAGTAGCCGAGGTGACCGGGGTCGCGCAGCGTGGCCGGCTCGCCCGGCAGCGGCGCGACCAGCCGCTTGACCACCCAACGCCGGCCGTCGGCCTCGGCGAGCCAGACCCCTCCCGAGCCGCGGCCGCCGGGCAGCCTCTGCCAGCCGGGATCGGGCTGCCACGCAGCATCCGTCTGCCACACGGGGGCGCTCCTGGGTCGGCCTCAGGCGTTGGTCACGGCCATCCTGACAGAGCACGCGTCCACCACGGCCTGTTCGAGCACGGCACGCCGCGGGTCGGGTACGGCGAGCCAGGGCCCGACCCTGACCGCCGCGAGGCCGCGCAGCCGCGGGTCGGCCAGCACCGCCTCGACCGCGGCATGGTCACCGCCGCAGACCAGCACCGGCACGCCGACGAGCAGGCGGGCGGCATGCCCTGCCGCTGCCTCGTGGGCGGCTCGCGCCTGGTTGTCGCGTCGGCGGGCGAACCGCTGCTGGCTCTGCCCGCCGGCCTTGGTGCGCCCCTGCACGTGCCGCTGGCCGATCTTGGACCCGGCGAGGGCATGGCCCTGCAGCCGGCCCACGGCGAAGCCGCCCTTGCGCACCAGCAGCACGCCCCAGTCCGCAGGAGGCGCCGCGGCCTCGGCGAACGCGGCCACCGACGGGGGGCCGTGGTAAGCCCGGTCGAAGGGCAGCTCGGCGGAGAAGTGGGAGCCGTCGGGGGCGCGGCCGGTCAGGTGGCCGTCGACGACGGCCGGGGAGCAACCGCCGTGCCGGCTGCCGAAGTTCTCGGTCCATCGCGCCAGCCGCTCGACCGGCACGAGGACGCGCTGCACGGACCGCTCAGACGTTGAAGCCGAGCGCCCGCAGCTGCTCACGGCCGTCGTCGGTGATCTTGTCCGGTCCCCACGGCGGCATCCAGACCCAGTTGATGGTCACGTCGTTGGCCATCCCCTCGAGTGCAGAGTTGGTCTGCTCCTCGATGAGGTCGGTCAGCGGGCAGGCCGCGGAGGTCAGCGTCATGTCGAGGGTGACGTTGGTGGACGGGTCGATATGCACGTCGTACACCAGTCCGAGATCGACGACGTTGATGCCGAGCTCGGGGTCCACGACGTCCTTCATCGCCTCGCGGACGTCCTCCACGGTGGTGGCGCCGCCGGCGCCGGTGGTGTCCACCTCGGGCAGGTCGCTGTGGTCGGCCACGGTGTCGGGCGCCGGGTTCGGGTCAGCCATCGGATCCTCCTTGCTGGGCAGGCGCGTCGAGCACCTGCGCGGTCGCGTCCTTCCACGCCATCCAGGACAGCAGCGCGCACTTCACCCGGGCGGGGAACTTCGCGACCCCGGCGAAGGCGATGCCGTCCTCGAGCACTTCCTCGTCGGCCTCCACGTTGCCACGCCCCTGCATCAGCTCGAGGAACGCCTCGTGGGTGCTCATCGCCTCCGCGACCGGCTGGCCGATGACCAGGTCGGTCATCACCGAGGCAGCCGCCTGGGAGATCGAGCAGCCCTCCGCGTCGTAGGAGACGTCCTCGACCGTGCTGCCGTCCTCGGACAGGTGCACGCGGAGGGTGATCTCGTCACCGCAGGTCGGGTTGACGTGGTGCACCTCGGCCTCGTACGGCTCCCGAAGGCCCTTGTGGTGCGGGTTGCGGTAGTGGTCCAGGATGATCTCCTGGTAGAGCGAGTCGAGGTCCATCTGGCTCATTGCTCTGCCCTCATCGGTCAGGCCACCTTGAAGTAGCGCTTGGTGTACTCCAGCCCGTCGACGAGCGCGTCGATCTCCGCCGGCGTCGTGTAGAGGTAGGACGACGCCCGGGTCGAGCTCTGCACGCCGAACCGCTTGTGCGCCGGCTTGGCGCAGTGGTGCCCGGCGCGCACGGCGATCCCGCGGGTGTCCAGCACCTGGGCGACGTCATGCGGGTGCACGCCGTCGAGCTCGAAGGAGACCGCTCCCCCACGGCCGGTCACGTCGGTCGGTCCCAGCACGCGTACGCCGGAGACGCTGGCCAGGCCCTCGAGGAGGTAGCCGGTGATCGCCTGCTCGTGGGCGTGGACCCGGTCCATGCCGATCTCGGAGAGGTAGTCGACCGCGGCGCCGAGACCGACCGCCTCGACGATCGGCGGAGTGCCCGCCTCGAACTTGTGCGGCGGCGGGGCGTAGGTCGACCCCTCCATCGCCACCGTCGCGATCATCTCCCCGCCACCGAGGAACGGCGGCAGCTGCTCGAGCAGCTCGCGCCGGCCCCAGAGCACGCCGATGCCGGTCGGCCCGGTGACCTTGTGGCCGGTGAAGGCCAGGAAGTCCACGCCGACGTGCTGCACGTCGACCGGCAGCTGCGGAGCCGCCTGGGAGGCGTCGACCACGACCACGGCGCCCACCTCGTGGGCGCGGTGGGCGATCTCGGCGACCGGGTTGACGGTCCCGAGCATGTTGGACACCCAGGTCAGCGCGACGACCTTGGTCTCGGGGGTGATCACCTCGTCGATGTTCGACAGGTCCAGCCGGCCGTCGTCGGTCAGCCCGAACCAGCGCAGCTCCGCGCCGGTGCGCTGGGTGAGCAGCTGCCACGGGACGATGTTGGAGTGGTGCTCCATCTCGGTGATCACCACGCGGTCGCCTCGGCCCACCTGCAAGGGACCGGCCCACGCCATCGTGTTGGCGACCAGGTTCAGCGCCTCCGAGGCGTTCTTGGTGAAGACCACCTCGTCGCGCGAGGGGGCGTTGAGGAAGCGCGCCACCTTGTCGCGGGCGTCCTCGAACGCCGCACTGGACTCGGCACCGAGCTGGTGCATCGCCCGGGCGACGTTGGCGTTGTGCCGCTCGAGGTGGTCGACCATCGTGTCGATGACCACCTGCGGCTTCTGCGAGGTGTTGGCGCTGTCGAGGTAGACCAGCGGGAGGTCGCCGGCCAGCCGGCGCTCGAGGATCGGGAAGTCCTTCCGGATCACCTCGAGGCCGGGCAGCAGGCCGGTCAGCCCGGCAGCGCGGTCAGACACGCGCACCGACGTACTTGTCATAGCCCTCGGCCTCCAGCTGCTCGGCCAGCTCCGCGCCACCTTCCTCGACGACCTTGCCGTCGACGAAGACGTGCACGAAGTCCGGCTGGATGTAGCGCAGGATGCGGGTGTAGTGCGTGATCAGCAGCACGCCCCGGTCGCCCTGCTCACGGAACCGGTTGACGCCCTCGGAGACGATCTTCAGCGCGTCGATGTCCAGGCCCGAGTCGGTCTCGTCGAGGATCGCCATCTTGGGGTTGAGCAGCTCGAGCTGGACGATCTCGTGGCGCTTCTTCTCCCCGCCGGAGAAGCCCTCGTTGACGTTGCGCTGGGCGAAGGCAGGGTCCATCTTCACGCGCTCCATCGCCGAGCTGACGTCCTTGACCCAGGTGCGCAGCTTGGGCGACTCGCCGTCGACGGCGGTCTTCGCGGTGCGCAGGAAGTTCGCGACCGAGATGCCGGGCACCTCGACGGGGTACTGCATCGCCAGGAAGAGGCCGGCCCGTGCCCGCTCGTCCACCGACATCGCCAGCACGTCGGCGCCGTCGAGCGTCACCGACCCGGAGGTGACGGTGTACTTCGGGTGTCCCGCGACCGAGTAGGCCAGGGTCGACTTGCCCGACCCGTTGGGCCCCATGATCGCGTGCGTCTCGCCGTCCTTGATGGTGAGGTTGACGCCCTTGAGGATCTCCTTGGCGCCGTCCTCCGTGTCGACGGAGACGTGCAGGTCCTTGATCTCCAGCGTGCTCATTTCTCTCCTTGCTCGAAGCTCGTGGCTCGAAGTCGTCCGGTGCGTCAGCTGGGCTCGACGCCGTTGAGGGGCCGGGTGACGTCGACGTACACCTCGTCGTCGCGCACCTCGACCGGGAAGGTGGACACCGGCTCGGTGGCCGGGAGGTTGGTGGGCTTGCCGGTGCGCAGGTCGAACATCGAGCCGTGCAGCCAGCACTCGACCGAGCAGCCGGACGCGTCGACCATGCCCTCGCTCAGCGCCACCGCGGCGTGGGAGCAGAGGTCCTGCAGCGCGAAGACCTCGTCTCCGCAGCGCGCCACCACGACGTCGACGCCGTCCACGGTCACGCCGAGGCCCTCGTCGTCGGGCACCTCCACGAGTGCGCAGGCCCGCAGGTAGGCCATCAGGCCACCCCCTGCAGCTCTGCCTCCACCGTCTTGACCAGCTGCTCCTCCAGCTCCGGCACGTCGATGCGGCGGATCAGCTCGTTGAAGAAGCCGTGCACGACGAGACGGCGGGCCTCCTCCTCGGGGATGCCGCGCGAGCGCAGGTAGAACAGCTGCTCGTCGTCGAAGCGTCCGGTGGCCGAGGCGTGCCCCGCGCCCTCGATCTCGCCGGTCTCGATCTCCAGGTTGGGCACCGAGTCGGCCTGGCAGCCGTCGGTGAGCACCAGGTTGCGGTTCTCCTCGTAGGTCTCGATGCCCTCGGCCACCTTGCGGATCAGCACGTTGCCGATCCACACGGTGTGCGCACCCTCGCCCTGCAGCGCGCCCTTGTAGGTGACATGGCTGCGCGTGTTGGGGGCGGTGTGGTCGACGAAGAGCCGGTGCTCGATGTGCTGGCCCGCGTCGGCGAAGTAGAGGCCGAGCATCTCCACCGAGCCACCCGGGCCGGAGTACTCCGCGGTGGTGTCGTGCCGCACCACGTCGCCGCCGAAGCTGATGTCGATGTGCCGGAAGGTGGCGTCGCGCCCCACCTTCGCGTGCCGGTGCCCGACGTGCACGGCGTCGTCGGCCCAGTCGTCGATGTTGACCAGGGTGAGGTTGGCGCCGTCGCCGACGACGATCTCCACGTTGTCGGCGAGCGTGGCCGAGCCCTCGAAGCGGAAGACGACGGTGGCCTTGCTGTGCGGCTCGGCGGTGAGCAGCACGTGCCCGGCGGTCGCTTCCTCGGCGCTGTCACCGGTGACGGTGACGTACACCGGCGAGGCCGGCACCGCCTCGGTCGGGATGGTCACCTGCAGGCTGCGCTGCGCCGCGTGCCAGGCCCGGGCGCTCACCCGGTCGGTCGGCAGCAGCCCGCTGGCGCCCTTGCCGGCACCGTCCTGGCGGTGCTCGACGACGACGCCCTCGGGCGCGATCACGTCGCTGCGCCACGTCGGCTCCACGAACGGGGCGTCCTTGTGCAGGCCCCGCAGGCGGCGCAGCGGGGTGAACCGCCACACCTCCTCGCGGCCCGTGGGCACCGCGTGGTCGTCGACGTCGAAGGACCCGGTGGGGTGCAGGTGCGAGGAGACCTTCTCGACCTCGAGGGCCGGAGTGACATTCTCGGCAACGGTCACGTGCAGCGTCTGCCTTTCTCGGATTCGGTGGTCAGGGAGGGGGGCGTGCGGAAGGGACCGCCGTACGACGGCCGCGGGGCGGTCAGCCGACCGCACCCTCCATCTGCAGCTCGATGAGCCGGTTGAGCTCGAGGGCGTACTCCATCGGGAGCTCCTTGGCGATCGGCTCGACGAAGCCGCGCACGATCATCGCCATCGCCTCGTCCTCGGCCATGCCCCGCGACATCAGGTAGAACAGCTGGTCCTCGCTCACCTTGGAGACCGTGGCCTCGTGCCCCATCGACACATCGTCCTCGCGGATGTCGACGTAGGGGTAGGTGTCGGAACGGCTGATCTGGTCGACCAGCAGCGCGTCGCACAGCACGTTGGACCTCGAGTGGTGGGCACCCTCGTTGACCTGGATCAGGCCCCGGTAGGAGGTCCGGCCACCGCCGCGCGCCACCGACTTCGACAGGATCGAGCTGGAGGTGTGCGGCGCGGCGTGCACCATCTTGGCGCCGGCGTCCTGGTGCTGGCCCTCGCCGGCGAACGCGATCGACAGCGTCTCGCCGCGGGCGTGCTCGCCCATCAGCCAGACGGCGGGGTACTTCATGGTGACCTTGGAGCCGATGTTGCCGTCGACCCACTCCATGGTCGCGCCCGCCTCACAGGTGGCCCGCTTGGTCACCAGGTTGTAGACGTTGTTCGACCAGTTCTGGATGGTCGTGTAGCGGCAGCGCCCGCCCTTCTTCACCACGATCTCGACGACCGCCGAGTGCAGCGAGTCGGACTTGTAGATCGGGGCGGTGCAGCCCTCGACGTAGTGCACGTAGGCGCCCTCGTCGACGATGATCAGCGTCCGCTCGAACTGGCCCATGTTCTCGGTGTTGATCCGGAAGTAGGCCTGCAGCGGGATGTCGACGTGCACGCCCGGCGGCACGTAGATGAAGGACCCGCCGGACCACACCGCGGTGTTGAGCGCGGCGAACTTGTTGTCGCCTGCCGGGATGACGGTGCCGAAGTACTCCTTGAACAGGTCCTCGTGCTCGCGCAGGCCGGTGTCGGTGTCGAGGAAGATGACGCCCTGCTCCTCGAGGTCCTCGCGGATCTTGTGGTAGACGACCTCGGACTCGTACTGCGCGGCGACGCCCGCGACCAGCCGCTGCTTCTCCGCCTCGGGGATGCCCAGCTTGTCGTAGGTGTTCTTGATGTCCGCCGGCAGGTCGTCCCAGCTGGCCGCCTGCTTCTCGGTGGACCGCACGAAGTACTTGATGTTGTCGAAGTCGATGTCGTCGAGCTCGGCACCCCAGCTCGGCATCGGCTTGCGGTGGAAGAGCTTCAGGCCCTTCAACCGCCGCTCGAGCACCCAGTCCGGCTCGTTCTTCTTCGCGGAGATGTCCCGCACCACGGCCTCGCTGAGACCGCGCTGCGCGGAGGCGCCGGCCACGTCGGTGTCGGCCCAGCCGAACTCGTAGCGGCCCAGGCCCTTCAGCTCGGGGTTGAGCTGCTCGACCCTGGTCGAACCGTCGGGCTCAGTGATGCTCGTCATGCGGACGCTCCGTCTCTCTTGATGGTCGGGATGCAGGTCGTGCACACACCGTCGCCGTGGGCGATGGTGGCCAGCCGCTGCACGTGGCGGCCGAGGACCCGGCTAATCGCCTCGGTCTCGGCCTCGCACAGCTGCGGGAACTCATGGGCGACGTGGGACACCGGGCAGTGCTGCTGGCACAGCTGGTCACCGGCGGGCACGTCGCGCACGGATGCGGCGTACCCCTGTTCGCTGAAAACCTGCGCCAGCGCCTCGGTGGGCTCCAGGTCGGGGCGGGCGGCCCGCACGTCGTCGAACCGCTCCTCGATGAAGGCCACCCGCCGCTCGGCGAAGGCACGGACGGCGTCCTCGCCCCCGGTCTCGGCGAGGAAGCGCAGCGCCTCGGTGGCCAGGTGGTCGTACTGCTGCTCGAAGCCGTCACGGCCGCGCTCGGTCAGGGCGTACGCCTTGGCCGGCCGGCCGCGGCCGCGGGCGGTGTACTTGCGCGGCTCGCGCTGCTCGACGACGCCCTCGTCGAGCAGGTGATCGAGGTGCCGGCGTACGGCGGCCGGGGTCAGCTGCAGCCTGCGCGCCAGGTCCGCCGCCGTCGACGGCCCGTGCTCCAGGATCGAGCGCGCCACCCGGGCACGCGTCGGCGCGTCGCCCTGCTCGGGCGCCGGGGCGACGGGCGCGTTCCGGGTACGGCTGATTTGCACAACACCAGTGTGACGTTATTACCCAAACCCCTTCAAGTAAGGGTCGCCTTATCCCACGGCACGCCGAGGTCACCCCCGCTCGCGCGCGGGCGGTCTAACGTTGCCGCCATGCCGGGATCGATTCTGGGAACGTCCGTCCGCCGCATCGAGGACCCCGACCTGGTCCGCGGGCGCGGCACCTTCGTCGACAACCACACCCCCGAGGGCACTGTGCACGCCGTCTTCGTGCGGAGCCCCTTCGCGCACGCACGCATCACCGCCATCGACACCGAGGAGGCCGCCCAGGCCCCCGGCGTGGTCCTGGTGCTCACCGCAGCGGACCTCGGTCCGGACCCGGTGCCGGCGTTCGCCGAGGTCAACGACAAGTGCGGCCGCCCGGCGCTGGCCACCGACCGGGTGCGCTTCGTCGGCGACCCCGTGGCGCTCGTCGTCGCCGAGAGCCGCGCCGCCGCCGTGGACGCCGCCGAGCTGGTCGACGTCGACTACGAGGACCTCCCCGCGGTGGTCGACGTCGAGGACGCGGTCGCCGACGGGGCGCCGCTGCAGTTCCCCGAGGTGGGCTCCAACGTGGCCGCGACGCGCGTCGCCGCCTCGGACGGTGACCCCTTCGAGGGAGCCGACCGGGTGCTCCGGCTGCGGCTGGAGAACCAGCGCCTGGCCACCGCGCCGATGGAGGGCCACGCGATCCTCGCCGAGCCCGGGGAGGACGGGCTGACCGTCTGGCTGTCCACCCAGCATCCGCACATGGCGCGCGACCTCTTCGCCAAGTACACCGGTCTGGACGCCGACCGGGTACGCGTCGTCGCCCCGCACGTGGGCGGCGCCTTCGGCGGCAAAGCCGGCGCGATCACCGAGCACATGGCCGTCGTCGCGGCGGCCCGCCGGGTCGGCCGCCCGGTCAAGTGGGCGGAGACCCGCAGCGAGGCGATGCTGTCGATGCACGGCCGCGGCCAGGTGCAGTACGCCGAGATCGGCGTCAAGGACGACGGCACGGTCACCGGACTGCGGCTGCGGGTGCTCGGCGAGTCCGGCGCCTACGCCGGGTTCGGCGGCGCCC
The DNA here is from genome assembly GCA_036518175.1 of Marmoricola sp. GTDB lineage: Bacteria > Actinomycetota > Actinomycetes > Propionibacteriales > Nocardioidaceae > Marmoricola. The sequence continues at coordinate 23,544 of DATDNR010000138.1, read as the reverse complement.
TCGCCACCGGTCCCACCTACCTGATGGCGCAGGGACCCTACGCGATCCCCCGCCTCGACTTCCGGGCGGCGGCGGTGTTGACCAACACGGCGCCGGTCGGGGCCTTCCGCGGCGCCGGCCGTCCCGAGGCCGCCGCGATGCTGGAGCGGGTGATGGACTTCGTGGCGGCCGAGCTCGCGCTGCCGCCGGAGGTGGTCCGCCGCCGCAACCTGATCCCGGCCGACGCCTTCCCCTACAAGACGCTCACCGGCCTGACCTACGACGTCGGCGACTACGACCTGCCACTGCGGGAGGCCCTGCGCCTCGCCGACGTGGAGGGCGCCCGCGCCGAGCAGCAGCGCCGCCGCGAGTCCGGGGCGGTGCGCCAGCTCGGCATCGGGCTGGCGGTCTACGTCGAGATCACCGGGTTCGGCGGCTCGGAGTTCGGCTCCGTGCACGTGCACGCCGACGGGTCCGCGACCGTGATGGCGGGCACGTCCGCCCACGGCCAGGGCCACGCCACGTCGTTCGCGATGATCGTGGCCGACCGGCTCGGCATCCCGGTGGAGCAGGTGCGCTACGAGCAGTCCGACACCGCGCGCGTCCGGTCCGGCGGCGGCACCGGCGGCTCCCGTTCCCTGCAGATGGGCGGCAACGCCGTCGGCCAGGCCGCCGACGAGGTCCACGAGAAGGCGGTCCGGATCGCCGCCCAGATGCTGGAGGCCCAGCCCGACGACGTCGAGCTGCTGGCGGACGAGCAGGGTGCCGGCTTCGCCGTACGCGGAGTCCCCGGATCGCGGGTCGGCTGGGGCGAGCTCGCCGCCTACGCGCACGAGCACCACGGCGGCCTCGGCTCCGACACCGACTTCACCCAGAGGGGGGCGACCTTCCCGTTCGGCGCGCACGTGGCGGTCGTGGAGGTGGACACGGAGACCGGGCGCACCTACCCGCTGCGGCTGGTGGCGGTCGACGACTGCGGCCGGGTGCTGAACCCGCTCATCGTCGCCGGGCAGCAGCACGGCGGAGCCGTCCAGGGGATGTCGCAGGCGCTGTGGGAGCAGTTCGTCTACGACCAGGACGGTCAGCCGGTGACCTCGTCGTTCGTCGACTACGCCATCCCCACGGCCGCCGACACGATCATGCTCGAGACGTCGAACACCGAGACGCCCACTCCGCTGAACCCCCTCGGCGCCAAGGGCATCGGTGAGTCCGCGACGATCGGCTCCACCCCGGCGGTGCAGAACGCGGTCATCGACGCGGTGCGGCACCTTGGGGTGAAGCACGTCGACCTGCCGTGCACGCCCGAACGCGTCTGGTCCGCGATCCGCGACGCCGAGGGCGGCAACGCCCCCGAGCCGTGGCGCGACCCGCCGTCGATCCTCGACCGGCTCGAGGAGCTCGCCGGCGAGGGCGGTGTGTCGGAGGACGCAGCGATCTGACCCTCCCGGCGAGGGAGTGGCGGGTCCGGCGAACCTACACTGGCCGGGTGCCCTCCGCTTCCCCTGCCGTGGAGATCGACGGCCTCGTGATGAGGTACGGCGACAAGACGGCCGTCGACCACCTCGACCTGGTGGTGGAGCGCGACACGATCACCGCGGTGCTCGGGCCCAACGGCGCCGGCAAGACCACCACGCTGGAGACCTCCGAGGGCTACCGGCGTCCGCAGCAGGGACGCGTGCGGGTGCTGGGACTCGACCCGCAGGCCGACCGGCGCCGGCTGCTGCCGCGCATCGGCGTGATGCTGCAGCAGGGCGGTGCCTGGTCGGGCGTGCGCGCGATGGAGATGCTGCGCCACGTCGCCCGGTTGCACGCCCACCCCCTCGACGTCGACATGCTCGCTGACCGCCTCGGGCTGGGCGAGTGCGGGCGGACGCCGTACCGGCGGCTCTCCGGGGGCCAGCAGCAGCGGCTGGCCCTCGCGATGGCGGTCGTCGGGCGACCCGAGCTGGTCTTCGTCGACGAGCCGACCGCGGGGATGGACCCGCAGGCCCGGCGCACCACGTGGGAGCTGCTGCAGGAGCTGCGCTCCTCGGGCGTCACGGTCGTGCTGACCACCCACTTCATGGACGAGGCCGAGCGCCTCGCCGACCACATCCACATCATCGACCGCGGCCGGATGATCGCGAGCGGCTCGCCGGTGGAGCTCACCAGCGGCAGCACCGGCAGCACCGGGGCGGCGGCGACGATCCGGCTGGTGGTCACCGAGCCGTTCCCGCCCGGGGCACCGGCCTCGCTGCAGCGCGCCCTGGGCACGCAGGTGGAGGTCCGGGCCGCCGGCGACCGCAGCGTGCTCATCACCGGCACGGCCGACCCCACGACGCTGGCCAAGGTGTCCGCCTGGTGCGAGGAGAACGCCGTGCTGCCGGAGTCGCTCAACCTCGGACAGCGCAACCTCGAGGACGTCTTCCTCGAGCTCACCGGGAGGGAGCTCGTGCCGTGAGCACCGCATCGCCCACCTTCACACCCCGCCCCGGCGGCGCTCCGCTGCCCCGGCAGGTCGCGGCGCAGGCCGCGATGGAGGCGCGGCTGATGCTGCGCAACGGCGAGCAACTGCTGCTGGCGGTGGTGATCCCGGTCATCGTGCTCCTCGGCGCGGTCGAGGCCACCCGGCACATCTCGCTGCACCTGACCGCGCCCCCCGTCGACGTGTTCACGCCCGGGGTGCTGGCCCTCGCCGTGATGTCCACCTCGTTCACCTCGCTCGCGATCGCCACCGGCTTCGAGCGCCGGTACGGCGTGATCAAGCGCCTGGGGGCCTCGCCGCTGCCCCGCAGCGGCCTGCTGATGGGCAAGATCGGCGGCCTGCTCGTGGTCGAGCTGCTGCAGGTGGCCGTGATCTGCGTGGTCGCGGCCCTCCTGGGCTGGGACCCGGCCGCCGGTGTCGCCGGCGCGGTGCTGGCGTTCGTGCTCGGCACGGCGGCCTTCGCCTCGCTCGGCCTCTTCGTCGCCGGCGTGCTGCGCGCCGAGGCCACCCTCGCGGCGGCGAACCTGATCTACCTGCTGCTGATGGCGGGGGGCGCGGTGGTGCTGCCGGCGTCGTCGTACGGCGCCTTCGGCAAGGTCGTGCAGTGGCTGCCCTCCGGAGCCCTGGGCACGACGATGCGGAGCGCGCTGATCGACGACCGGGTCGCCTGGGTGCCGCTCCTCGTGCTGCTCGGGTGGACAGTGGTCGGGACGGTGCTCACGGCAAGGACCTTCAAGTGGGAATGACGACACAGCTGCCCGACGCGACACCGGTCGGCACCCCCGCCGGGCGCCCGACGTGGGCCGAGCGCTGGATCTGGCCGCTGGGCTGGGCGTCCCTGGTGATGAACTGCGTGCTGGTGGTCACCGGCGGCGCCGTGCGGCTCACCGACTCCGGCCTGGGCTGCCCGACCTGGCCGCACTGCATGCGCGGGTCGTTCACCCCGCACCGTGCCATGGGCATCCACTCGGCGATCGAGTTCGGCAACCGGTTGCTCACCTTCGTGCTCGCCGCCGTCGCGGTGGCCACCTTCGTGGTCGCCTGGCGCTACGCCCGCACCCGCGGCCGGCGCGACGTGATGTGGCTGGCGCTGTTGATGGGCCTGTTCATCCCCGCCCAGGCGGTGATCGGCGGCATCGCGGTGCTGACCGAGCTCAACCCGTGGGTCGTCTCGCTGCACCTGCTGTCGTCGATGGCGATCATCGGCATCGCGGTGCTGTTCCTCTTCCGGCTGCGCCGCGGGCCGAGGCTGGTCTCCCGCCCAGGACCGACGGGGTGGCTGGCGTGGTCGACGTTCGCGGCCGCCTGGCTGGTGCTCTACCTCGGCACGGTGGTGACCGGCTCCGGCCCGCACGCCGGCGACATCAGGGCGCCACGCAACGGCCTGGACCCGCTGCAGGTCAGCCAGCTGCACGCGGACCTGGTCTTCCTCTTCGTCGGTCTCACCGTCGGTCTGGTCTTCGTGCTGCACGCCACCCACGCCTCGCGCGCCGCCCGGCTCGCGGCCTGGCTGCTGCTCGCCGCCGAGGCCTCCCAGGCCGCGATCGGCTTCGCGCAGTACTTCACCGGCCTGCCCGTCGTGCTGGTGGGTCTGCACATGCTCGGCGCCGCGCTGATCTCCGCCGGGGTCACCTGGGCGCTGCTGGAGACCCGGCAGCCCGCGGGCCAGACGCCTGCGGAGCTCAGCGCCTGAGCAGCGGGTCGATCGCGACCGCGACGAACAGCAGTGAGAGGTACATGTTCGACCAGTGGAAGAGCCGCATCGGCTTGACCACCGAGAGCTCGTTGCTGCCGCGGGCACGGCTCCACATCAGGTGCGCCTCGGTGAGGAACACCGCCCCGAGGGCCACGGCGACGACCGGGTAGAACCAGCCGGTCCCGGCCACGGGCCACAGAGCCAGCGAGACCAGCGCCATCACCCACGAGTACGCCACGATCTGGCGGGCCACCGACTCGGCGTCGCGCAGCACCGGGAGCATGGGCACGTCGACGCCGGCGTAGTCCTCGCGGTAGCGCATCGCCAGCGCCCACGTGTGCGGGGGCGTCCAGAGGAAGACGACCGCGAACAGCACCACCGGCGCCCAGGCCAGCCGACCGGTCACCGCGGTCCAGCCGATCAGCGTGGGGAAGCAGCCGGCGATGCCGCCCCACACGATGTTCTGTGCGGTACGACGCTTCAGCAGCATCGTGTAGCCGAAGAGGTAGAAGGCACATGCCGCCAGGGCGAGCCCGGAGCTCAGCCAGTTGACGAACAGCCCGAGCACCAGCGTGGAGAGCACCACCAGCGCGAGCCCGAAGACCAGCGCCGACCGGGGAGAGACGATGTGCCGCGGCAGCGCCCGACGGCGGGTGCGCCGCATCTGCTCGTCGATGTCGCGGTCGTAGACGCAGTTGAGCGCGTTGGCCGCGCCGGCCGAGAGCGTGCCGCCGACGACCGTCGCGACCACGAGCCCCAGGGGCGGCACACCGCGCGCGGCGAAGAACATCACCGGCAGGGTGGTCAGCAGCAACAGCTCGATGACACGGGGCTTGGTCAGCCCGACATAGGCACCGACGACGTCGCGCAGGGTCATCGCCGCCTCCGCAGCGCGCGCCTTGACGGGCGCCTGGGAGTCGACCGCGGTCACGCAGACCTCGCCTTCGTCGCGTCGGGTGGCATGCATGAGCCACAGAACCGCGGTCAGTGTATCGGCGGCGGGTATGGAACACAGCGGCGGAGGGCACTGTTGCCCCTGTGCGACTGCTCACCGCACGTGAGTAGTCTCGGACCCGGTGGTCGAGCAGACGACGCCCTGATGGGGAGGACCTTTCCTTGAGCAGCAAGCTGGAGTGGACCGATCTGGACAAGAGGGCGGTGGACACCGTCCGCTGCCTGGCCATGGACGCCGTGCAGAAGGTCGGCAACGGCCACCCCGGCACCGCGATGAGCCTCGCTCCCGCTGCGTACCTGCTGTTCCAGAAGGTGATGCGGCACAACCCGGCCGACCCGCACTGGCCCGGACGCGACCGCTTCGTGCTCTCCTGCGGCCACTCCAGCCTGACGCTCTACATCCAGCTCTTCCTCGGGGGCTGGGGTCTCGAGCTCGCCGACCTCGAGGCGCTGCGCACCTGGGGCAGCAAGACCCCGGGGCATCCGGAGTACGGCCACACCGCCGGAGTGGAGACCACCACCGGGCCGCTCGGCCAGGGCATCGGCAACGCGGTGGGCATGGCGATGGCGGCCCGTCGCGAGCGCGGCATCTTCGACCCCGACAGCCCGGCCGGCCAGTCCCCCTTCGACCACCACATCTACGCGCTGTGCAGTGACGGCGACATGGAGGAGGGGGTCAGCGGGGAGGCCTCCTCGATCGCGGGCACCCAGCGGCTGGGCAACCTCACCGTCATCTACGACGACAACAGCATCTCCATCGAGGACGACACCGACGTCGCGCTGAGCGAGGACGTGGCCGCGCGCTACGAGGCCTACGGCTGGCACGTGCAGACCGTCGACTGGCGGGGCGGTGAGGACGGCCGCTACCACGAGGACGTGCAGGCGCTGTACGACGCCATCACCGCCGCCGAGGCGGTCACGGACCGTCCCAGCTTCATCCGGCTGCGCACGATCATCGCGTGGCCGGCGCCGAACGCCCAGAACACCGGCAAGGCGCACGGCTCGGCCCTCGGCGCCGAGGAGGTGGCCGCCACCAAGAAGGTCCTCGGCTTCGATCCCGAGCGCAGCTTCGTGGTGGAGCCCGAGGTGATCGAGCACACCCGCAGGCTCGTCGAGCGGGGCAAGCAGGCCCAGGCCGACTGGGACGCCACCTTCGAGCAGTGGGCGGCGAAGCACGCCGAGGGCAGGGCGGTCTTCGACCGGATGCAGACCCGCAGCCTGCCCGAGGGCTGGACCCGCGCGCTGCCCGCCTTCGAGGCCGACGAGAAGGGCATGGCCACCCGCAAGGCGTCCGGCGCGGTGATCAACGCGATCGCCGGCGAGCTGCCGGAGCTGTGGGGCGGTTCGGCCGACCTCGCCGAGTCCAACAACACCACCATCGAGGACGCGCCGTCGTTCATCCCGGAGGACCGGTCCACGAAGATGTGGCGCGGTGACCCGCTCGGCGGTCGCGTCCTGCACTTCGGGATCCGCGAGCATGCCATGGGGGCGATCCTCAACGGCATCGCCGTGCACGGCGGCACCCGTGTCTTCGGTGGCACCTTCCTGACCTTCTCCGACTACATGCGACCGTCGGTGCGCCTCGCGGCCATGATGCAGCTGCCGGTCACCTACGTGTGGACCCACGACTCCATCGGCCTGGGCGAGGACGGCCCGACGCACCAGCCGATCGAGCAGCTCGCGGCGCTGCGCGCGATCCCCGGTCTGGACGTCGTACGGCCCGCGGACGCCAACGAGACCGCCGCCTGCTGGCAGGCGGTGCTCGAGCACACCGACCGGCCCGCCGGCCTGTGCCTGACGCGGCAGAACGTGCCGGTCTTCCCCCGCGGCACCGACGGCTTCAGCGACACCTCCAACGTGCACAAGGGCGGCTACGTGCTGCTCGACGTCGACGGCGGCGCCCCCGACGTGGTGCTGATCGGCACCGGGTCCGAGGTGCAGCTGGCCGTGAGGGCGCGGGAGATGCTCGCCGAGAAGGGCATCCGCGCCCGGGTGGTGTCGATGCCCTGCCGCGAGTGGTTCGACGAGCAGCCCTCGTCCTACCGCGAGACGGTGATCCCCCCGACGGTGAAGGCGCGTGTCTCCGTCGAGGCCGGGATCGCCCAGGGATGGCGTGAGGTGGTCGGCGACCACGGCCGGATCGTCTCCATCGAGCACTACGGCGCGTCCGCCGACTACGCCCGCGTCTTCGCAGAGTTCGGGATCACCGCCGACGCGGTCGCCCGGGCCGCCGAGGACAGCGTCGCGGCTGCCGGAGGAGCCTGAGCCGCAGCCCGCGACGACACCCACGAGAGAGGAACACCCCCATGTCCGATCCACTGCAGCAGCTGAGCGAGGCAGGTGTCTCCATCTGGCTCGACGACCTGTCCCGGGAGCGCATCGAGACCGGAAACCTGGCGGACCTGGTCAAGCACCAGCACGTGGTCGGGGTGACCACCAACCCGACGATCTTCGCCTCCGCGCTCGCCGAGGGTGAGCGGTACGACGACCAGGTGCGCCGCCTCGCCGAGCAGGGCGCCGACATCGATCGCGCGGTCTTCGAGCTGACCACCACCGATGTGCGCGACGCCTGTGACGTGATGCGCCCCGTCTTCGACGCCACCGACGGCGAGGACGGCCGCGTCTCCATCGAGGTCTCCCCCGCGCTCGCCCACGACTCCCGAAAGACCGTCGAGGAGGCCAAGCGGCTCTGGGAGGCCGTCGACCGGCCCAACCTCTTCATCAAGATCCCCGGCACCACCGAGGGGCTGCCGGCGATCAGCGAGACCCTCGGCGAGGGCATCAGCGTCAACGTCACGCTGATCTTCGGCCTCGACCGCTACGAGCAGGTCATGGACGCCTACCTCACAGGCCTGGAGAAGGCCCACGCCAACGGGCACGACCTCTCCACGATCCGGTCGGTGGCGTCGTTCTTCGTCTCCCGCGTGGACACCGAGATCGACAAGCGGCTCGAGGCGGCCTCCGGCGCGCCCGCCGACCTGCGCGGCAAGGCCGGCGTCGCCAACGCCAGGCTGGCCTACCAGCGGTTCGAGAAGTTCTTCGCCGGCGAGCGCTGGGAGGCCGTGAAGGCGCACGGCGCCCACGTGCAGCGGCCGCTGTGGGCCTCCACCGGCGTGAAGAACCCGGACTACCCCGACACCATGTACGTCGTCGACCTGGTCGTCCCCGACACCGTCAACACGATGCCCGAGAAGACGCTGAAGGCGGTGGCCGACCACGGCGAGATCAGGGGCGACCAGGTGCGCGGGCACTACGACGATGCCGCCGCCGTGATGGACGACCTCCGCGAGGCCGGCATCGACTACGACGACGTCATCGCCACCCTCGAGCGCGAGGGAGTGGAGAAGTTCGTCAAGTCCTGGGACGAGCTGGTCGCCACGGTGCGCAAGAGCCTCGAGGCGGGCCAGGGGACGGGCCAGTGACCGACTGGTCCCGCACGAGCGGAGACGCCTTCGAGCTGCACGTCGCCTTCCGCGACGAGCCGGAGTACGCCGCGGTGGTCCGTCGGCTGGTCGACGACCGGGTGGCCTCCCAGATGGCCTCCCGCACGGCGACGCTGTGGGGTCCCGAGGCGGAGTCCGAGGCGGCCAAGCGGCTGGCGTGGGTCGGGCTGGCCCGGGAGTCCCGACCGCTGGTCGAGGAGATCCGCAGCCTGCGCGAGGAGCTGCGCGGCAAGGGGCTCGACCACGTGGTGCTCTGCGGCATGGGTGGCTCGTCGCTGGCCCCCGAGGTGATCTGCCGCACCCACGGTGTCGAGCTCACCGTGCTGGACTCCTCCGACCCCGACTACGTCCGCGCCGCCCTGGGGGACCGCCTCGAGCGCTCGGTCGTGGTGGTCTCGAGCAAGTCCGGCGGCACCGTCGAGACCGACAGCCAGAAGCGCGCCTACGAGCAGGCGCTCAGCGACGCCGGCCGCGACCCCGCGGACCACCTCGTGGTGGTGACCGACCCGGGCTCGCCGCTGGACGAGTCCGCCACCGACGCCGGCTACCGGGTCTTCCGTGCCGACCCCGAGGTCGGCGGCCGCTACTCCGCGCTGACCGCCTTCGGCCTGGTGCCGAGCGGCCTCGCCGGCGCCGACATCGGACGCCTCCTCGACGAGGCCGCCGCCGTGCAGCCCGCGCTCGAGGCCGACGACCCCGACAACCCCGGCCTCCGCCTCGGTGCCCTGCTCGGGCTGCCCAGCACCTTCGGCGCCGGCAAGGTGGTCATCGCCGACGCGGGCTCGGACCTGCCCGGCTTCGGCGACTGGGTCGAGCAGCTGATCGCGGAGTCGACCGGCAAGCAGGGCAAGGGGCTGCTCCCGGTGGTCGTGCCGCACACCTCGGCCCCCAACTTCACGCCGAACTCCGCGGACTGCATCCTCATCACGCTCGGGGACACCTGCCTCGAGCCGCCCCCGACCTCCCACTTCGGCGCCTCCGTCCGTGCTCCGCTCGGTGCCGCGATGCTGCTGTGGGAGTACGCCGTACCGGTCGCCGGGCGGATCATCGGCATCAACCCCTTCGACCAGCCCGACGTCGAGAGCGCCAAGCAGGCCGCGCGCGACATGCTCGAGGGAGGCGCGGCCACGCCGGAGCCGGAGTTCTCCGACGGTGACGTCGACGTCTTCGCCACACCGGGGCTGCTGGCCGGCGGCAAGACCGTCGAGGACGCCGTCGACTCGCTGCTCTCCCAGCTCGACCCCGAGCAGGGCTACCTCGCCGTGATGGCCTATCTCGACCGGGCTGCCGACAGCGGGCTGGCACTCGTGCGCGAGGCCCTCGCAGCGCGCACCGGCCGTCCGGTCACCTTCGGCTGGGGGCCGCGCTTCCTGCACTCGACCGGGCAGTACCACAAGGGCGGTCCGCCGACCGGGGTCTTCCTGCAGATCACGGCCGAGCCCACCGAGGACCTGGAGATCCCCGGTCGTCCGTTCACCTTCGGAGGCTTCATCCAGGCCCAGGCGATCGGCGACGGCACCGTGCTGGCCGAGCACCACCGACCGGTGCTCCGGTTGCACCTGCGCGACCACGCCGCAGGGCTGCAGAAGGTGCAGGAGGTGCTCGGCCGGTGAACAACCCGCTGCGCGATCCGCAGGACCGGCGGCTGCCGCGGATCGCCGGCCCGTGCGGGCTGGTCCTCTTCGGGGTCACCGGCGACCTGGCCCGTCGCAAGGTGATGCCGGCGATCTACGACCTCGCCAACCGCGGGCTGCTGCCGCCCGGCTTCAGCCTGGTCGGGTTCGCCCGGCGCGACTGGGCCGACCAGGACTTCGAGCAGATCGTGCACGACGCGGTCAAGCAGCACGCGCGCACCGAGTTCCGCGAGGAGGTGTGGCGCCAGCTGGCCGACGGGTTCCGGTTCGTCCCCGGCGACTTCGACGACGACCAGGCCTTCGACGCGCTCCGGCGTACGGTGCAGGAGCTCGACGACATCCGCGGCACCGGCGGCAACCACGCCTTCTACCTCGCCATCCCGCCGGGGTTCTTCGGCACCGTGGTCGACCAGCTGAAGAAGCACGGGCTGGCCGACTCCGGGCCCGACTCGTGGCGCCGGGTGGTCATCGAGAAGCCGTTCGGCCACGACCTGGAGTCGGCTCGCGAGCTCAACCGGATCGTCGACCAGGTCTTCCCCTCCGGCACGGTCTTCCGCATCGACCACTACCTCGGCAAGGAGACCGTCCAGAACATCCTCGCGATGAGGTTCGCCAACAACCTCTTCGAGCCGGTCTGGAACACCAACTACGTCGACCACGTGCAGATCACCATGGCCGAGGACATCGGCATCGGTGGCCGGGCCGGCTACTACGACGGCATCGGCGCGGCGCGCGACGTGATCCAGAACCACCTGCTGCAGCTGCTCGCGCTGGTCGCGATGGAGGACCCGATCTCCTTCGACGCCGACAGCCTGCGCACCGAGAAGGAGAAGGTGCTGGAGTCGGTGGTGCTCCCCCGCCGGCTGGATCTCTTCACCGCCCGCGGCCAGTACACCGCCGGCTGGGCCGGTGGCGAGAAGGTGCGCGGGTTCCTGGAGGAGGAGGGCATCCGCGACAGGTCGACGACCGAGACGTACGCCGCCATCAAGCTCGGTGTGGAGACCCGTCGCTGGGCCGGGGTGCCGTTCTACCTGCGCGCCGGCAAGCGCCTCGGACGCCGTGTCACCGAGGTGGCCGTGGTCTTCAAGCGCGCCCCGCACCTGCCGTTCTCCGCGACGGCCACCGAGGAGCTGACCCAGAACGCGCTGGTGATCCGGGTGCAGCCCGACGAGGGGATGACGATCCGCTTCGGCGCCAAGGTGCCCGGCACCACGATGGAGATCCGCGACGTCAACATGGACTTCGCCTACGGCGGCTCTTTCACCGAGTCCAGCCCGGAGGCCTACGAGAGGCTGATCCTCGACGTGCTGCTCGGCGACCCGCCGCTCTTCCCGCGGCACGAGGAGGTCGAGCTGTCCTGGCGGATCCTCGACCCGGTGCTGGACCACTGGGCGCGCAAGGGCAGGCCCGAGCCCTACGAGTCCGGCACCTGGGGACCTGCCTCGGCGGACGCGATGCTGGCCCGTGACGGCCGGGTCTGGAGGCGTCCGTAGTGATCGCACCGCACCGAGCCGCTCGGACGTCCTCAGGGGGCCCGCGATGATCGAGCTGATCGACACCAACGCCGCCGCGATCTCCGCGGAGTTCGTCCGCGCCCGCACCCGGGCCGGCAGTCCGGCCATGGGCATGGTGATGACGCTGATCATCGTGGTCGACGAGGAGTCCGCGGCGGAGGCGCTCGAGGCGGCCCGCACCGCCTCCCACGAGCACCCGGCCCGGCTGCTCGGGGTGATCCTGGGCGACGCCCGGGGACCGGCCCAGATCAACGCGCAGGTCGGCATGGGCCAGGCGTTCACCGGCGAGGTGGCGCTGATCCGCCTCAAGGGGGAGGTCGTCAAGCACTGCGAGTCCGTGGTGCTTCCGCTGCTGCTGCCCGACTCCCCCGTCGTGATCTGGTGGCCCACCGACGCGCCGGACGACCCCGCCGCCGACCCCCTCGGTCGACTCGCCCAGCGCCGGATCACCGACGCGGCCGCGGCCACCCGGGGGAAGAAGAAGGCGCTGGCGACCCAGTGCGCGTCGTACGCCCGGGGCAACACCGACCTGGCCTGGACGCGGATCACCCTGTGGCGCGCCCTGCTGGCCGCCGCGCTCGACCAGCAGCCGCTGAAGATCACCCACGCCACCGTGGAGGCGGAGCGGATCAGCCCGTCCGCGGACCTGCTCGCCGCCTGGCTGGCCAACCGGCTGCGCGTCAAGGTCGACCGCCGGCAGTCCGCCGGACCGGGGATCACCGAGGTGTGCCTGGACACCCGCGAGGGACCGATCCGGGTCCACCGCGAGGACGGCAAGCTGGCGACGTTGAGCTCACCGGGTCGCCCGGACCGGCCGGTGGCGCTCAAGCGCCGCGAGCTGCCCGAGCTCCTCGCCGAGGAGCTGCGCCGGCTCGACGAGGACAGCATCTATGCCTCGGCCATCAAGCGCCTGGTCAAGAACGCATCGTGAAGGGCCTCCTGGAGGCCGTAGAGGACACGGAAGGAAGCCGATGACCGATCCCCGCGCGTTGGTGCACGACAGTCCCGAGCACCTCGCCCACGACGTGGCGAGCCGACTTCTCACCGTGCTCACCGCACTGCAGGCCGAGGGGCGCTCCGCCCACATCGCGCTCACCGGCGGCGGCATCGCCGACAAGATCCACGCCGAGGTGGCCCGGCAGGCCCCGGGGGCGCCGGTGCGCTGGGAGATGGTCGACTTCTGGTGGGGCGATGAGCGCTTCGTCCCTCGTCGCGACCCCCGGCGCAACGCGATGCAGGCGCGGCACACGATGCTCGACCACCTGCCGCTGAGCCCGGCCCAGATCCACGAGATCCCCTCCAGCGACGAGGCGGACTCGCCCGAGGCGGCCGCGGTGATGTACTCCGACCTGATCCGCAACGCCGGGGCCGACGAGTTCGACGTGCTGATGCTCGGCCTCGGGCCCGACGGGCACGTGGCCTCGCTGATGCCCCACCTGCCGCAGCTGCACGTCACCGGGCAGGTCGCCGTCGGGGTGACCGACTCCCCCAAACCGCCGCCCGAGCGGGTGACGCTGACCTTCGAGGCGCTCAACCGCTCCCGCGAGACGTGGTTCGTGGTCTCCGGCGACGAGAAGGCCGAGGCGGTGCGCCGCGCGCTGGCCGACGACGGCAGCATCGAGGAGACGCCCGCCCGCGGCATCCACGGCCGGCTGCGGACGCACTGGTTCGTCGACCTCGGCGCCGCCTCGAAGATCTGAGGGGCTGCGCGGCGCCGGTCCGTCGCCGTCGAGCGGCTAGAAGATGATCTCGCCCCGCTTGCGGCGGTCGCGGAGCAGCTGGATCGCTTCCTCCAGGATGTCCGCCGCCTCCTTGTCGGAGCGGCGCTCCTTCACGTAGGCCAGATGGGTCTTGTAGGGCTCGATCTTCGGCGGCGGCGGAGGGTTGTCGGAGTCCATGCTGGCCGGCAGTCCGCAGCGCGGGCAGTCCCAGGTGTCGGGCGGCTCGGCCTCGAGCGAGAACGCGATCATCGTGCTGTGCTGCTGGGAGCAGAAGTAGCTGACCGTCTGGCGCGGCGCCGCCTCGCCACGCTCGGCCTCGCCCATCGGCCCGGCTCCCACGCGGCTCCCGCGGATCGCGTTTCCACCACCAGTTGCCACGCTGTCTCCTCCTGGGGAACTCAGGTCTTGCGGTCAGGCGCCGGTCTTGTAGAGCAGGCCGAGCCCGACGATGCACACGAACCAGACGACACCGATGCCGATCGTGATCCGGTCGAGGTTGCGCTCGGCCACCGACGAACCGCCGAGGCCGGACGAGACACCACCGCCGAACATGTCGGACAGCCCGCCGCCACGCCCCTTGTGCAGGAGGATCAGCAGCACCAGCAGCAGACTCGTGATGGCGAGCAGGATCTCCAGGAACAGAATCACGGCCGGAAGCCTAACCGATGATCGGCCGGATCACAGGACCGGCATCGCGTAGTAGCGACAGATTCCGCCGAACTCGTCGGCATCGAGGCTGGCGCCGCCGACCAGGCAGCCGTCGACGTCCGGCTGCTGCATGATCCCGGCAACGTTCGCGGCCTTCACCGAGCCGCCGTAGAGGATCCGCACTGCTGAGCCGGCTTCCTCGCCGTGCGTCTGGCCGATCCGCCCGCGGATCGCGGCGCAGACCTCCTGCGCATCCTGGGGCGTGGCCACCTCACCGGTGCCGATCGCCCAGACCGGCTCGTAGGCGACCACCAGCCCGGCCACCTGGTCGGCGGAGAAGCCGGCGAGCGAGCCATCGACCTGTGCCAGCGTGTGCTCGACGTGGCGGGCCTCCTTGCGCACCTCGAGGCCCTCGCCGACGCAGACGATCGGCGTCATCCCGGCCTTCAGCGCTGCAGCGGCCTTGGCGTTCACCACGGCGTCGTCCTCGGCGTGGTGCTGCCGGCGCTCGGAGTGGCCGACCACGACGTAGGAGCAGCCGAGCTTGGCCAGCATCGCCGCGGAGATCTCGCCCGTGTAGGCGCCACCGTCGTGCCTGGACACGTCCTGGGCGCCGTAGCGCACCTGCAACCGGTCACCGTCGACCAGGGTCTGCACGCTGCGCAGGTCGGTGTACGGCGGCAGCACCGCCACCTCGACCCGTCCGTAGTCGTGCTTCTTGTCCGCCAGGCCCCAGGCCAGCTTCTGCACCAGGTGCACGGCCTCCTGGTGGTTGAGGTTCATCTTCCAGTTGCCGGCCATCAACGGCAGGCGTGCGTGCTTCGGCAAGGCTTCCCCTGTCTCGGGCGATGGGATCTCGGTCGGGTCTGTCGATCTGGGTGGCGTCAGTCGAGCACGTCGAGGCCGGGCAGCTGCTTGCCCTCAAGGTACTCCAGGCTCGCGCCGCCGCCGGTGGAGATGTGGCCGAAGGCGTCCTCGGCGAAGCCGAGCTTGCGCACCGCGGCCGCGGAATCACCGCCACCGACGACCGAAAGCCCGTCGACCTCGGTCAGCGCCTGGGCCACCGCCCGCGTCCCCGCGGCGAAGGCGTCGAACTCGAAGACCCCCATCGGCCCGTTCCAGAAGACCGTGCGGGCCCCCTTGATGTGCTCGGCGAACGCCTTGCCGGACTCCGGGCCGATGTCGAGCCCCAGCTGGTCGGCCGGGATCGCGTCCGCGGGCACCACGGTGGGCTCGGCATCGGCCTTGAACTCCGGGGCGACGACGATGTCCGTGGGCAGCACGATCTCCACCCCTGACTCCTCACCGCGGCGCAGATAGGCACGGCACGCCTCGACCTGGTCCTCCTCCAGCAGGCTCTTGCCGACCTCGTGGCCCTGGGCCTTCAGGAAGGTGAAGACCATGCCGCCGCCGATGAGCAGCTTGTCGGCCTTGCCGAGCAGGTTGTCGATCACCGCGAGCTTGTCGGAGACCTTCGAGCCGCCGAGCACCACGACATAGGGGCGCTCCGGGTGCTCGGTCAGCCGACGGAGCACCTCGACCTCGGCGGCGACCAGGCCCCCCATCGCGTGCGGGAGTCGCTGCGCGAGGTCGTACACCGAGGCCTGCTTGCGGTGCACGACGCCGAAGCCGTCGCTGACGAACGCGTCACCGAGGGCGGCGAGCTGGTCGGCGAAGGCGCCGCGCTCGGCGTCGTTCTTGCTGGTCTCGCCCGGGTTGAACCGGACGTTCTCCAGCAGGGCCACCTGCCCGTCGGCCAGGGCCTCGACCGTCGTCCTGGCCGAGTCACCGACCGTGTCGCCGGCGAAGGCCACCTCCGCGCCCAGCAGCTCGCCGAGGCGGCGCGCCACCGGCGCGAGGGAGTACGCCGGGTCCGGCGCGCCCTTGGGCCGTCCGAGGTGGGCCATCACCACGACGCGCGCGCCGGCGTCGGAGAGCCGCCGGATGGTGGGCACGCTGGCCCGGATCCGGCCGTCGTCGGTGATGGTCCCGCCGTCGAGCGGCACGTTGAGGTCCGACCGGACCAGCACCGTCCTGCCCCGGAGCTCGCCCAGGGCCTCGATCCCGGCCGCCACGCTCAGAGGGTCTTGCCGATGAAGTCGATCAGGTCGGCCAGCCGGTTGGAGTAGCCCCACTCGTTGTCGTACCAGCCGACGACCTTGACGGTGTTGCCGATGACCTTGGTCAGCGGCGCGTCGAAGATGCAGGAGGCCGGGTCGGTGACGATGTCGGAGGAGACGATGGGGTCCTCGCTGTAGCGCAGGATCCGGCCGTCGGCGGCCTTGCGCATCGCCTCGTTGACCTCCTCCACGCTGGTCTCCCGGCCGGCCTCGAAGGTGAGGTCGGTGGCGGAGCCGGTCGGGACCGGCACCCGGAGCGCGTAGCCGTCGAGCTTGCCCTTGAGCTCGGGCAGCACCAGGCCGATCGCCTTCGCCGCACCGGTGGAGGTCGGCACGATGTTGAGCGCGGCAGCGCGGGCCCGGCGCAGGTCGCGGTGGATGTTGTCCTGCAGGTTCTGGTCGGCGGTGTAGGCGTGGATGGTCGTCATCAGGCCCTTGACGATGCCGAACTCGTCGTTGAGCGCCTTCGCCATCGGAGCAAGGCAGTTGGTGGTGCAGGAGGCGTTGGAGATGACGGTGTGCTGCTCGGGGTCGTAGGCGTCGTTGTTGACGCCCATGACCACGGTGATGTCCTCGTTCTTCGCCGGGGCGGAGATGATCACCTTCTTGGCGCCCGCGTCGACGTGCGCGCGTGCCTTGGTGGCGTCGGTGAAGAAGCCGGTCGACTCCAGCACGACGTCGACGCCGAGGTCGCCCCACTTCAGGCTGGCCGGGTCGCGCTCGGCGAAGGCGGCGATCTCCTGGTCGCCCACCTTGATCGAGGTGTCGGTGTAGCTCACGTCGGCGTCGAGACGCCCGAGGATCGAGTCGAACTTGAGCAGGTGGGCCAGGGACTTGTTGTCGGTGAGGTCGTTGACCCCGACGATCTCGATGTCGAGACCGGAGGCACGGACGGCGCGGAAGAAGTTGCGGCCGATCCGGCCGAAGCCGTTGATGCCAACGCGAACAGTCACGGATCACTCCTGAGTCGCACGGATTGGTTCGTCATCACGACCCTATCGCGCGGCCCGACGAGGTCACGCGGGCCGTTCACCCGGGCCCTGCGGGTCCCGCCACCGGGCTGCGGTCACATGTCGCCGGCGAGCATGTCCGGGGTCAGCGACGCCTCGGTGTCGGGCACGCCGAGCTCCTGGGCGCGCTTGTCGGCCATCGCCAGCAGCCGCCGGATCCGTCCGGCGATGGCGTCCTTGGTCAGCGGGGGCTCGTGCAGCTGGCCGAGCTCCTCCAGGGAGGCCTGCTTGTGCTTCAGGCGCAGCTCACCGGCCATCTGCAGGTGCTCGGGCACCTCGTCGCTGAGGATCTCCAGCGCCCGCTCCACGCGCGCGCCGGCGGCCACCGCGGCCCGGGCCGAACGGCGCAGGTTGGCGTCGTCGAAGTTGGCCAGCCGGTTGGCGGTCGCCCGGACCTCGCGCCGCATCCGCCGCTCCTCCCAGGCCAGCAGCGACTCGTGGGCGCCGAGGCGGGTGAGCAGCTGGCCGATCGCGTCCCCGTCGCGGATCACGACCCGGTCGACGCCGCGCACCTCGCGGGCCTTGGCGGGGATGCCGAGCCTCCGGGCCGAGCCGACCAGCGCGAGCGCTGCCTCGGGGCCGGGGCAGGTGACCTCCAGCGAGCTCGAACGTCCCGGCTCGGTCAGCGAGCCGTGAGCGAGGAAGGCGCCCCGCCAGGCCGCGACCGCGTCGCAGCCGGAGCCGGACACCACCTGCGGCGGCAGGCCGCGCACCGGGCGGTTGCGCTGGTCGATGAGCCCTGTCTGACGGGCCAGCGCCTCTCCGTCCCGGGCGACCCGGACGATGTAGCGGCTCCCGCGGCGGATGCCGTTGCCCTTGACCATCACCAGCTCGGACTGGTGGCCGAAGACCTCGGCGATGTCCTGGCGCATCCGCCGGGCGGCCGCGCCGGTGTCGAGCTCCGCCTCGACGACGATGCCCCCGTTGACCAGGTGCAGCGCGTCGGCGAACCGCAGCAGCGAGGAGACCTCGGACTTGCGGCAGCAGGTCTTGGTGACCTTGGTGCTGGCCAGCTCCGCCTTCACCTGAGCCGTCATCGCCATCTTCGGGTCCCTACCAATCACGGGTCGTGTCCGCTGCGGTCCGAGGCCGGACCACGGCAAACCTTAGTTCGCCGTCAAGATCCGCGCATACGCACGGCCGAGCTTCTCGGGGTCGTGGTGCCCGGGGGCGCCGTCGAGCCCGAGGTCGGCCAGCTCCAGCCGCGCCCCGCAGCCGGCGACGGCCGCGTCGAGCCGGGGCATGTCGACCACGGACGCCGGGTCGGCGAGCACGGTGTCGATCTTCAGCTCGGGGGCCTGTTCGAGCAGCACCTCGAAGTGGTCCGCGGCAGTCAGCCCGGGCGTCTCGTCGAGGTGCGGCTCGAGGTTCATCGTCACCACCAGCCGCGCGGGAGTGCTGACCAGCGCGTCGCGCAGCTCGGGCACCAGCAGGTGCGGGAGGACGCTGGAGTACCACGACCCCGGGCCGAGGACGACCGCGTCGGCCCGGCGTACCGCCTCCAGCACCTGGCGGCAGGCGGGCGGGTCCGGGGGCTCCAGGTGCACCGCCAGCACGGTGCCCGGTGTGGTCGCGACCTCGACCTGTCCGCGCACCGTCTGGACCTCGTCGGGACGGTCGGCGCACGCTCCCCGGACGTCGGCGGTGATGTCCAGGGGCGCGGTCGCCATCGGCAGCACCCGGCCGCGGGCGCCGAGGAGCCCGGCGACCCAGTCGAGGCCGTCGACGTGGTCGCCGAGCAGCTCCCAGAGAGCGACGATGAGCAGGTTGCCCACCGAGTGGCCGTCGAGGTCGCCGCGGGACTGGAAGCGGTGCTGCAGCACGCGCGCCCAGGTCTGGCCCCACCGGTCGTCGCCGCAGAGGGCGGCGAGGGCCATTCGCAGGTCGCCGGGTGGGAGCACGCCGAACTCGTCGCGCAACCGTCCCGACGAGCCGCCGTTGTCGGCGACCGTGACGACCGCGGTCAGGTTCGTGGTGATCCGCCGCAGCGCGCTCAGCGACGCGGCCAGCCCGTGACCGCCGCCCAGCGCGACGATCGAGGGGTCCGGGTCCCAGCCGAGATCCTGGCCGGACATCTCCGCCACGTCCTCACTCCCTGCCCAGGTCGCGGTGGGCGGCGCGGGCATCGACGCCGAGTGCGCGCAGTCGGGCGGCCACCTCCTCGGCCATCGCCACGCTGCGGTGCTTGCCGCCGGTGCAGCCGATCGCCACGGTCATGAACCGCTTGCCCTCGCGGCCGTAGCCGCGGGTGACGGTCTCGATCAGCGCGAGGAACCGGTCGAGGAACTCCTTGGCACCCTCCTGGCTCATCACGTACGACGCCACCGCCTCGTCGCGCCCGGTCAGCGGGCGCAGCTCGTCGATCCAGAACGGGTTGGGCAGGAAGCGCATGTCGGCGAGCACGTCGGCATCCACCGGCACGCCGTACTTGAAGCCGAAGCTGACCACGCTCACCTGCAGGCGAGTGCTCTCGGGGGAGCCGAAGGCCTGTGCCACCCGCTCCTTGAGCTGGTGCAGGTTGAGGCTGGTGGTGTCGATGACCAGGTGCGCGTCGCCACGCAGCGCTTGGAGCGCCTCCCGCTCGCGCGTGATCCCGTCGAGCAGCCGGCCACCGCCCTGCAGCGGGTGCGGCCGGCGGGCAGCGTCCTGGCGGCGGACCAGGATGTCGTCGTCGGCCTCGAGGAAGAGCAGCGTGGTGCGCCGGCCGGGCACGCCGCGGGCCAGCTGCTGGCGCAGCGCACCGAAGAACGAGCCGCCGCGCACGTCGACGACGGCGGCGATCGGCTGGTCCCGGCCGAGCTGCTCGTCCACCCGGTGGGCGATCTCGCTGACCAGCCCCGGCGGGACGTTGTCGACGACGAACCAGCCGAGGTCCTCCAGCTCCTTCGCCGCGGTGCTGCGTCCGGCGCCGGTCATGCCGGTGACGATGACCAGCTCGCCCGGCTCCTCGCCCGGCTCCTCGCCCAGTCCCGCGGCGGGGGCCTCGCCCAGTTCCTCGGCGGGGGCCCCGGCCGGTTCCTCTGCGGGCGCGTGCGGCGCATGCGGCTCGGTGGACATCAGTCCTCCTCGATCTCGCCGGTCGCGGTGTTCACGCTCACAGTCTCGCGCGTCGTGCCCTGGCGTGGGGCGGTTACGGCGTCATGGATCGCCTCCGCGGTGCGCGGTCCGATGCCCGGCACCTCGGCGATCTCCTCGACCGTGGCGGCGCGCAGCTTCTTCAGCGAGCCGAAGTGTTTGATCAGGGTCTTGCGGCGTACCTCACCCAGCCCGGGCACGTCGTCGAGGACGCTCTCGACCATCGACTTCGACCGCCGCGAGCGGTGGTGGGTGATCGCGAATCGGTGGGCCTCGTCGCGGACCCGCTGGAGCAGGTAGAGGCCCTCGCTGGTGCGGGGCAGGATCACCGGGTCCTCCTGGCCGGGCAGCCAGACCTCCTCGAGGCGCTTGGCCAGTCCGCACAGCGGGATGTCGTCGATGCCGAGCTCGTCGAGCGCGCGCTGCGCCGCGGCCACCTGGGGCGGACCGCCGTCGACCACCACCAGGCCGGGCGTGTAGGCGAACTTCCGGGGGCGCCCGGTCTCGGGGTCGACCAGCATCGGCCCGGTGTCCTCCGGGTCCACCTCGCCGCCGCTGATCTCCGGCTGGTCGATGCGTTCGTCGAGCAGCCGGCGGAACCTGCGCGTGATCACCTCGTGCATCGACGCGACGTCGTTCTGGCCGTCGACGCCGCGGACCACGAAGCGGCGGTACTCCCCCTTGCGCGGGAGGCCGTCCTCGAAGACCACCATCGAGCCGACCACCTCGGTGCCCTGCAGGTTGGAGATGTCGTAGCACTCGATGCGCAGCGGTGCGTCGGGGAGGCCGAGCGCGTCGCGGATCTCCTCCAGGGCACGGTTGCGGGTGGTGAGGTCGCTGGCCCGCCTGGTCTTGTGCAGCGCCAGCGACTGGCCGGCGTTCTGCGCCACGGTCTCCTGCAGCGCTCGCTTGTCGCCGCGCTGCGGCACCCGGATGCGCACTCTGCTGCCGCGCGTCTCCGAGAGCAGCTGCTCGTAGGTCGCGGCGTCCTCCGGCAGCGCCGGCACGAGGATCTCGCGCGGGATCGCGTCGCCCTCCTCGCCGGCGTAGAGCTGCAGCAGGAACTCCCCCACGAGCGCCGCGGTGTCGAGGTCCTCGACCCGGTCGGCGACCCAGCCCCGCTGGCCGCGGATCCGGCCGGCGCGCACGTGGAAGATCTGCACCGCCACCTCGAGGGGGTCCTCGGCGAGCGCGATCACGTCGGCGTCGGTGCCGTCGCCGAAGACCACGGCCTGCTTCTCCAGCGCCTTCTGCAGCGCCCCGAGGTCGTCGCGGAGCCGGGCGGCGCGCTCGTAGTCCTGCCGGTCGGAGGCGGCGTACATCTCGCGCTCGATGCGCTTGACGAAGGCGTCGGTGCGGCCGGCCATGAAGTCGCAGAAGTCCTCGGCGATGCGGCGGTGCTCCTCGGCGTCCACCCGGCCGACGCAGGGGGCGGCGCACTTCTCGATGTAGCCGAGCAGGCACGGCCGGCCGATCTGCTGCGAGCGCTTGAAGACACCGTTGCTGCACGAGCGCATCGGGAAGACCCGCAGCAGCAGGTCGACGGTCTCGCGGATGGCCCAGGCGTGCGAGTAGGGCCCGAAGTACTTCACGCCGCGCTTCTTCGCGCCGCGCCCGACCATCACCCGCGGGAACTCCTCGTTGAGGGTCACCGCCAGCCACGGGTAGGACTTGTCGTCGCGGTACTTGACGTTGAAGCGGGGGTCGAACTCCTTGATCCAGGAGTACTCCAGCTGCAGCGCCTCGACCTCGGTCTTCACCACGGTCCACTCGACGCTGGCGGCGGTGGTCACCATCGTGGCGGTGCGCGGGTGCAGGTTCGCGATGTCCTGGAAGTACGACGACAACCGGGCCCGCAGGTTCTTCGCCTTGCCGACGTAGACCACCCGGCGGTCCTTGTCGCGGAAGCGGTAGACGCCGGGCTGCGTCGGGATCGACCCGGTGCGTGGCCGGTAGCTGGACGGGTCGGCCACGTCAGCCGACCCGGATCCGGTCGCCCTCGACGGTCAGCCTCTTCTCCGGCAGCGGCCGGGTCGCCGGCCCCTGGACGACCGAGCCGTCCTTGATCGAGAACTCGCTGCCGTGGCAGGGGCAGTCGATGGTGCCCTGGGACACCTGGCCCACCGTGCAGCCCTGGTGGGTGCAGATCGCGGAGAACGCCTTGAAGCTGCCCTTGCTCGGCTGGGTCACCACGACCTGGGTGTCGGGGTAGATCACGCCACCACCCACCGGGATGTCGCCGGTGCGGATCGGGCCGGTGCGGCCCTTCTCGGCGAAGCCGCAGCCCGAGAGCAGCGGCAGCGCGACCCCGCCGACGGCCAGGCCCCGGAGAAGGCTTCGACGGCTGGGCTGGGAGGTGCTCACGGCCTCGACTCTAGAGGAGCGGTGCGAGGAACTTGCCGGTGTAGCTGTCGGGGTGCGCGGCCACGTCCTCGGGGGTCCCGGTCGCCACCACGGTGCCGCCCCGGTTGCCGCCCTCGGGCCCCATGTCGACGATCCAGTCGGCGGTCTTGATCACGTCGAGGTTGTGCTCGATGACCAGCACGGTGTTGCCCTTGTCGACGAGGCTGGAGAGCACTCCGAGCAGCTTGCGGATGTCCTCGAAGTGCAGGCCGGTCGTCGGCTCGTCGAGCACGTAGACGGTGCGTCCGGTGGACCGCTTCTGCAGCTCCGAGGAGAGCTTCACGCGCTGCGCCTCCCCACCGGAGAGCGTGGTCGCCGGCTGGCCGAGCCGGACGTAGCCGAGCCCGACCTCGACGAGCGTCTTGAGGTGGCGGGAGATCGCCGGGATCGCGGCGAAGAAGTCCACCGCCTCCTCGATCGGCATGTCGAGCACGTCCGCGATCGTCCTGCCCTTGTAGTGCACCTCGAGGGTCTCCCGGTTGTAGCGGGCCCCGTGGCACACCTCGCAGGGGACGTAGACGTCGGGCAGGAAGTTCATCTCGATCTTGATCGTGCCGTCGCCGGAGCAGGCCTCGCAGCGACCGCCCTTGACGTTGAAGGAGAACCGGCCCTGCTGGTAGCCACGCATCTTGGCCTCGGGGGTCGAGGCGAACAGCTTGCGGATGTGGTCGAAGACGCCGGTGTAGGTCGCCGGGTTCGACCGCGGGGTCCGCCCGATCGGCGACTGGTCGACGTGGATCACCTTGTCGACGTGCTCGACGCCGCTGATCTTGCGGTGCCGGCCGGGGACGGCCCGGGCGTTGTAGATCTGCTTGGCCAGCGAGGTGTAGAGGATGTCGTTGACCAGCGTGGACTTGCCGGAGCCGGAGACGCCGGTGACCGC
>DATDNR010000137.1:0-68774 GCA_036518175.1 Marmoricola sp. | reverse complement strand
AGAAGGTGTACAACCACATCCACGGCTGCCCGGGATAGTTGCCGGTCTCGTTCATCATCCCCCACTGATCGCCACCGAGCTGCGCGGCCCGGGCCTGGTCCTCCAGCCACGCGCCGTCGGAGAGCAGCAGCAGGGTGCGGGTCTGGTCGCTGCCGTAGAACGTGCCAGAAGAGGTGAGCTGTCCCTCCAGGCCACCGGTGCGGGCGAGGGCGAGGAACGCCCCGGCCAGGAACGGCACCGGACCGTAGCGGCCGGGCGCGACCGCAGCGGGGTTGCCACCGGGCGCCTTGGCCAGCGCGCTGGAGTAGCTGTCGGCCCAGGCGATCCGCAGCGACCGCGGTGCGGCGTTCCACAGCGCCAGTGCCCGGGCGAGCAGCGGAGACGTGCTCGCGGCGCCGGTGAGCGGGCCGGTGACCAGCGCCGCGGAGTCGACCGGCAGCCGCACCCCGCCCCACTTCTGCAACGGCAGGCCGAGCAGCTTCTGCCCCTCGGCGGCGTTGTTGTACGGCGGCCCATAGGTCGCGCTGGCCGACGTGC
Source organism: Marmoricola sp. (assembly GCA_036518175.1). Taxonomy (GTDB): domain Bacteria; phylum Actinomycetota; class Actinomycetes; order Propionibacteriales; family Nocardioidaceae; genus Marmoricola. Next base: position 68,237 of record DATDNR010000137.1, on the reverse strand, counting down.
CGCCGAGCTCGGCGCTCGCGGTGGCCACCACGTCGGCCGGTGCCTCCCGTGCCCAGGAGCGCAGGGAGATCGCCGGCTCGTCGGGAGAGGAGAAGATGCCGGCCAGCAGCAGGCTCAGCACGGTCACCACCGAGAGCGCGATGACGAACTCCTTGACCAGGTCGTAGCTCCGCGTCGGGAAGCTCGACGTGGCCGGCGGGATGCGGCGGCGACGGCGTGCCTGTGGCGGGGCGAGCGTGCTCATCGGCGCGCCTCCTCGCGGCGAGCCGACTGCTCCTCCGGCGCCACGTCGATCGGCGGCACGACACCGTGGCGACGTACCAGGACGACATGGACGATCGTGATCACTCCGACGACGAACGGGAGCAGCACCACGTGCCAGAGCAGCATCTGGCCGGGGTTCAGCACGTTGAACCAGGCACCGATCCCGACCGCGTTGAGCCCGTCCTTGGCCTGGGTGCTGATCCACTGGGCGTCGAAGTTCGACTGGGAGAGGTAGCCGGTGAAGGCGGTGCCGATCGAGCAGACGAAGGCCAGGACGCCGGTCATCCAGGTCAGGGCCCGGCGGCCGCGCCAGGCGGCCATCCAGAACTTGCCCCACAGGTGCACCACCATGAAGACGAAGAACAGCTCCACGCTCCACAGGTGCACCGAGTTGACGTAGCGGCCCAGGGACGAGACGTGCCACCAGGCGACGCCGCCGACCGCGAGCACGGCGCCGGAGGCCAGCACGACGAGCAGCGCGCAGATGGTGAGCACACCGAAGACGTAGATCCAGGAGGCGACGTAGACCGGCTGCCGGTCGGGGAGCAGCTGGTCGGCCGGGAGGGTGCGACCGAGGGCCTCCCGGGTCCGCACGGTCCAGCTCGTGCTCATGGGCGTTCACCGGGGAAGGGCAGCAGCAGCGCCAGCACGAAGAGCACCAGCATCGCCCCGATGATGGCGAGGTTCGTCCAGCTGACGTTGATCACGCCCCAGTGCAGGTACGCCCCGCTGCTCGGGGCCGTCGCCAGGATCACCATGCGGCCCACGGTGCGCTCCCGGGGCGGCTCACGGCAGGGCCGGGCGACCGCTCGCGGCCGGGGGCAAAGGTCCCGTCTGCCACAGGGCGGGCAGACCACACCCTGAACGTTCGATATCGTGTATCTTGATATCAAGATAACGACTCGCGGTGGAACCCGGCGTCACGGGGTAACACGGCCGTGGGCAAGATGGGCGGGAACGCCCGAACCGACTCGAGGAGATCGCGCGATGGACAGCTTCGGCGCCAAGAGCACCCTGGACGTGGACGGCAGGTCCTACGAGATCTATCGCCTGGACGCGGTCGAGGGGGACGTCGCCACGCTTCCCTACTCGCTGAAGGTGCTGCTGGAGAACCTGCTCCGCACGGAGGACGGCGCGAACATCACCGCCGACGACATCCGCGCGATCGCGAGCTGGGACCCGTCGGCGGAGCCCGACCAGGAGATCCAGTTCACCCCCTCGCGCGTGATCATGCAGGACTTCACCGGTGTGCCGTGCGTGGTCGACCTGGCCACCATGCGCGAGGCGATGCGCGACCTCGGGGGCGACCCGGCGAAGATCAACCCGCTGGCCCCGGCCGAGCTGGTCATCGACCACTCCGTGATCGCCGACGTCTTCGGTTCGCCCGAGGCCTTCCAGCGCAACGTCGAGATCGAGTACGAGCGCAACAGGGAGCGCTACCAGTTCCTGCGCTGGGGCCAGGGCGCCTTCGACGACTTCAAGGTGGTGCCGCCGGGCACCGGCATCGTGCACCAGGTCAACATCGAGCACCTCGCCCGGGTGGTGTTCGTCCGCGACGGCGTCGCCTACCCCGACACCCTCGTCGGCACCGACTCGCACACGACCATGGTCAACGGCCTGGGCGTGGTCGGCTGGGGCGTGGGCGGCATCGAGGCCGAGGCGGCCATGCTCGGCCAGCCGGTGTCGATGCTGATCCCGCGCGTGGTCGGCTTCAAGCTCACCGGCGAGCTGCCCGAGGGCGCGACCGCGACCGACCTGGTGCTGACCATCACCGAGATGCTGCGCCAGCACGGTGTCGTCGGGAAGTTCGTCGAGTTCCACGGCGAGGGCGTCGCCGCCGTACCCCTGGCCAACCGGGCGACGATCGGCAACATGAGCCCGGAGTACGGCTCGACGATCGCGGTCTTCCCGGTCGACGCCGAGACCATCAACTACCTGAAGATGACCGGGCGTCCGGAGGAGCAGCTCCGGCTGGTCGAGGCCTACGCCAGGGAGCAGGGCCTCTGGCACGACGAGAACAGCCCCGAGCCCCGCTACTCCGAGTCCCTGGAGCTCGACCTGTCCACGGTGGTGCCGTCGATCGCCGGGCCGAAGCGCCCGCAGGACCGCATCGAGGTCACCGGCGCCAAGGAGGCGTTCCGCTCCGCGCTGGCCGACTACGTCTCCGCGGACGAGACCGGGGGAGAGGAGCGCAAGCCCGGGGTGCCGCAGCAGCAGAAGCCGTTCGGTGTGGTCAACGCCGCGGACGAGGCGTCCGCGGAGTCGTTCCCGGCCAGTGACTCACCGTCGTACTCCGGCAACGGCGGCGGCGGCGAGCCCGTCGACTGGCACTCCGCGGCCCGTACGGCGGAGGGCCGGCCCAGCAACGCCGCGCACGTGAAGCTGTCCGACGGCACCGAGTTCGACGTCGACCACGGCGCGGTCACCATCGCGGCGATCACCTCGTGCACGAACACCTCGAACCCGTCGGTGATGATCGGTGCGGCGCTGCTGGCCAAGAAGGCGGTGGAGAGGGGCCTGCAGCGCAAGCCGTGGGTCAAGACCACGCTGGCGCCGGGGTCGAAGGTCGTCTCCGACTACTACGAGCGGGCCGGGCTGACCCCCTACCTCGACAAGCTGGGCTTCAACCTCGTCGGCTACGGCTGCACCACCTGCATCGGCAACTCCGGGCCGCTGATCCCCGAGGTGAGCAAGGCCGTGAACGACAACGACCTCGCGGTCGTCTCGGTGCTGTCGGGCAACCGCAACTTCGAGGGCCGGATCAACCCCGACATCAAGATGAACTACCTGGCCTCACCGCCGCTGGTGGTGGCGTACGCGATCGCGGGCTCGATGGACGTCGACCTGTTCGAGGACCCGCTCGGGCAGGACGCGGACGGCAACGACGTCTTCCTCAAGGACATCTGGCCGTCTCCGGCCGAGGTGGAGCAGGTGATCGCGGAGGCGATCAGCTCGGAGATGTTCTCCTCGGACTACTCCGACGTCTTCGCCGGTGACGAGCGCTGGCAGCAGCTGCCGACGCCGACGGGTGACCTCTTCGCCTGGGACGACGAGTCGACCTACGTGCGGAAGCCGCCGTACTTCGACGGCATGCCCGAGGAGCCGGAGCCGGTGCAGGACATCGAGGGCGCGCGCGTGCTGCTCAAGCTCGGTGACTCGGTGACCACCGACCACATCAGCCCGGCCGGAGCGATCAAGAAGGACAGCCCGGCGGGCAGGTACCTCGCCGAGCACGGCGTCGAGCAGCGGGACTTCAACTCCTACGGCTCGCGGCGCGGCAACCACGAGGTGATGATCCGGGGCACCTTCGCCAACATCCGCCTGCGCAACCAGCTCGCGCCGGGCACCGAGGGGGGCGTCACCCGGGACTTCACCCGGGACGGCGAGGTCACCACCGTGTTTGAGGCCAGCGAGCACTACCTCGAGGCCGGGACGCCGCTGGTGGTGCTCGCCGGCAAGGAGTACGGCTCCGGCTCGTCGCGCGACTGGGCGGCGAAGGGCACCGCGCTGCTGGGGGTCAAGGCCGTGATCGCCGAGTCCTACGAGCGGATCCACCGGTCCAACCTGATCGGTATGGGCGTGCTGCCGCTGCAGTTCCCGGAGGGGGAGACCGCCGACTCGCTGGGACTCACCGGCGAGGAGGAGTTCGCGATCTCCGGCATCACCGCCCTGAACGACGGCGAGATCCCGCGCACCGTCACGGTCAAGGCAGGAGACAAGGAGTTCGAGGCGAACGTGCGCATCGACACGCCCGGCGAGGCGAGCTACTACCGCAACGGCGGCATCATGCAGTTCGTCCTCCGCAACCTCCGCCGAAGCTGAGCATCTTCGGAGTCGACGCGGGGGTGGTGGCCGTGCTGGCCGCCACCCTCGTCGTCGGTGCCGCCGTGCAGGGCCTCGTCGGGCTGGGCGTCGGGATGGTCTCCGCCCCGGTCGTCACCCTCGTCGAGCCCCGCCTGATGCCCGGGATGCTCCTCTTCATCGGCCTGGCGACGCCGCTGGTGACCCTGGTCCACGAGCACCACGACATCGACTGGCGCGGGCTGGCCTGGTCGCTGCCGATGCGGATCCCGGGCACGCTGGTGGGCCTGTTCCTGGTGGAGACGGTCAGTGAACGGTCGCTGGGGCTGACCGTCGCGATCGTGGTGCTGCTCAGCGTGCTGCTCACCATCCGTGCCGCCGAGCTCCCGATCAACCGGCTGACCCTGGTCATCGCCGGCATCATCTCCGGCGTCACTGCCACCACCACCTCCATCGGTGGTCCGCCGATCGCGGTGCTCTACCAGCACCAGCACCCGAGCCGGATCCGCAGCACGCTGGCGATCTACTTCGCGGCGGGCGCGGTCTTCAGCCTGGTCGGACTCCTCAGCACCGGTCACCTCGCGCCGGCCGACGCCGGCGTCGCCGCGCTGATGCTGCCGGCCCTGGTCGTCGGCGTCCTGGTCGCCCGGGTGCTGCGGGGCCGGATGCCCGCGGGCGCGGTCCGCGCCGGGGTGCTGCTCGTGTGCGCCGGGTCCGCGACGCTGCTGCTGCTGCGCTCGCTCGTGTGAGCCTGACCGGGTGCGTCCCTGTACGGCCGGTCTTCCGCCCCTTGCGGGCCGTCAGCACCGTGGGAGCCGGGCGGAGAGGTTCGCGTCGTTGACCCGGCGGTCGTGCGTCGAATTGAGTCCGTTGTCGAAGTAGTCGTGGTCGTCCTCGAGGGTCGTCGTGTTCCCCCCGCCGAGCGTCGCATGGGCCACCGAGTACCGCACCCACCGGGGACGGTGCACGCACGACCGCGGCACCCACACCTTCACCGTGTCCGCCGAGTAGTCGATCTTGTGTCGCAGGTCCGGGCAGGCGACCCGGTTGCCGGTGACCAGGCTGAACAGGAAGCTCCTGCCGTCCCAGCCCGAGGTCGTGTACACCTCGGCGGTGACGCCGGGGCCGTGGTCGAAGACCATCCGCTCCTGGGTGATGAACGGATCGTCACGCGGTCCCCGCTCGAGCTCCGCGAAGTGTACGGTGAACACGATCTGATGTTTCCCGTGCCGGGCGTCGGTCGCGATCACGTCGGCGTTGTCGGGCGACCCCGCCTGGCCCCAGCCGATCTGTTGGCCCTCCTTGTCGCGGAGCAGCTCCCACACGTCTCCGGTGGCGTCGTCGGTGTGCCGGGTCGCGGCGGCCGCGATCGGAGCCAGGGACAGGCTGGCGACGACGACACCGACGACGAGCGCGGTGACGCGGAGAGCCGAACGCGGACGGGCCATGGCTGCTTCTCCTCTGCGGCGCGACGCGGAGGGGGCAGGTTGCTGGTCGCTCCTCAGCGCCGACCCCCGCGTCGGTCCCTCGACGATAGGGCACGAGCGGACCGCGCGGCCAGAGCTCGGACTGTCAGGGCAGCAGTGCGGTCTCGTCCACGGTCAGCGAGCGCGCGTCGGCGTCGAGGGTGACCTGCACGCCGAGGGGGAGCGTGGCCAGGTAGTCGCCGTGGCCGAGGGGCAGCCGGTAGAGGACCGGCACCCCGAGCGGCTCGAGGTAGCGCTCGAGGACGTCCTCGAGCGAGAACGTCTGCGGCCACTCGGGCCGGGACTCGCGCCAGTCGCACTTGACCATCTCGCCCACCACGACGCCGACCACGTCGTCGAGCATGCCCGCCTGCGTCATCTGGTTGAGCAGCCCGTCGAGGTACCACGGCGGTGCATCCACGTCCTCGAAGAAGAAGATCCGGCCGGCGAGGTCCGGTTGCCAGGGGGTGCCGATCGTCTGCCCGATCAGCCACAGGCAGCCGCCGACGATCTCGCCACTGACCCGGCCGGGTGCGAGCGCCCGCAGGTAGTCGTCCTTCGGGCGGGGCGGCACCGGCCCCAGCGGTTCGGTGCTGGTCAGCGCGCGGAGCAGGTTCTGCTTGTTGTAGTCGTTGGAGTCGGGATGGTCGATGTCGCCCAGCGTGGGTCCGTAGAAGGTGACCAGGTCCGCGAAGTGCCGCATCGCCAGGTGCAGGGCCGTGATGTCGCTGTAGCCGACGAACGGCTTGGGATTGGCCCGGACCACGCTCCAGTCGACGTGCGGGATCGTCTGTGCCGAGCCGTAGCCTCCCTGGAACGCGTGCACGACCTCGACCTCGTCGTCGGCGAACATCGCGGTGAGGTCTCGGGCGCGGGAGACCGCGTCACCGGCGATGTAGGCCTCGCGGGCGTGGATCCCGTCGGCGAGCTTGACCCGGTAGCCCTGTCGCTCCCACCACTCCACCCCGCGCAGCAGCTCGGAGCGGTTCGTGTACGGCGACGCGGGGGCCGGCACCCCGATCGTCGCGCCGGGCTGCATCGCGCGTGCCTTCGACGCGCTCATGTGGCGACCACCTCCGGGGGCTCGAGGACGGGTTCGGCTGCGCGGATGCAGGCCACCCGGTGATCGGGTCGGCCGGGCAGGGCGGCCAGCAGGGGATCCTGGGTGCGGCAGGCGTCGGTGACGGCGGGGCAGCGCGAGGCGAACCGGCACCAGGGCGGCACGTTGACCGGGTCGGGGGCCTCGCCCTCGAGCACGAGCGGTGCGGCGCGGCGGCGAGGGTCGGGAGAAGGCACCACGGAGAGCAGCGCCCGTGTGTAGGGATGGCGCGGGTGGCGCACCACTTCGCGGGCCGGTCCCTGCTCGACGATGCGGCCGAGGTACATCACGGCGATGTCGTCGGCGAAGTGCGCTGCCGTGGACAGGTCGTGGGTGATCATCAGCACGCCCATGGTCTCCTCGCGGCGGAGGCCGTCGAGCAGCTCGAGGATGCCTGCGCGCACCGACACGTCGAGCATCGAGACCGGCTCGTCGGTGACCAGCAGGCGCGGGTTGAGCACCAGGCTGGCGGCGATGGCCAGGCGCTGGCGCTGGCCGCCGGACATCTCGTGCGGGTAGCGGTCGGCGTACAGGTCGGGCGGGGTGAGGCCGACCCGCTCGAGCAGGTCCTGGACGAGGGCCCGGCGCCCGGCGCGGCTCGATCCGATGCCGTGCACGAGCATCGGCTCCTCGATCGTCTGTCGCGCGCGGAACCGCGGGTCCAGCGACTCGTAGGGGTCCTGGTAGACGATCTGCATCCTGCGCCGGAGCGGGCGCAGGCTCCGCTGGCCGAGGTGCGTGATGTCGCGGCCCTCGAGGCGGATGCTGCCGGAGGTGGGCTCGACCATCCGCAGCAGCGACTGCGCCGTCGTGGTCTTGCCGCACCCGGACTCGCCGACCAGCGCCAGCATCTGGCCGGCGCGCAGCTCGAAGGAGACGCCGTCGACGGCCCGCGCGACGGGGCGTGGCCGACGGCGGACGGCGTCGCCCAGCGGCCGGCGCAGGGGGTAGTGCGTGACGAGGTCCTCGACCTCGAGCAGGGGCGCCGCCGACTCGCTCACGCCGTCACCTCCGGGGTCCGGGCGTTCAGGTGGCAGGCGGCCAGGTGCCCGGGTCCGAGGGCCGTCGTCGACGGTGCGTGCTCGAAGCACGGCTCGAAGGCGTGCGGGCAGCGGGGCGCGAAGGGGCAGCCCACGATCGGGGCGTCGAGGCGAGGCGGGCTCCCGGGGATCGAGAGCACCGGCTCGTCGCCGTACAGGTCGGGAGTGGAGGCGAAGAGCAGCCGGGTGTAGGGGTGGCGCGGGTCGTGGAAGAGCGACTCCAGGGTGCCGTGCTCGGCCATCCGTCCGGCGTACATCACCGTGGCGCGGTCACAGACCTGCGCCACGACGGGCAGGTCGTGGGTGACCATGACCAGGGCGAGGCCGAGCTCGTCGGCGAGCTCCACGAGGCGCTGGAGGATCTGGGACTGCACCATCACGTCCAGCGCGGTGGTGGGCTCGTCGGCGAAGAGCACCTTGGGGTCGCACGCCAGCGCCATCGCCAGGGCGGCGCGCTGCCGCATCCCGCCGGAGAGCTCGTGCGGGTACCGCGCCGCCACCGTGGCCGGGATGCCCACCATCTCGAGCAGCTCGCCGGTGCGCCGGCGGGCCGCGGCCCCGGTCGAGACGCCGTGCAGCTCCATGGGCTCGCGGATCTGGCGGCCCACGCTCTGCACGGGGTTGAAGGCGTTCATCGCGCCCTGGAAGACGATCGCCAGGTCCGTCCACCGGTGGGACCGGATGCTGCGCTCGCCGTCGCGCAGCAGGTCCTCGCCGTCGAACAGCACCTGGCCGGAGACGGTGGCGTTCGGGGGCAGCAGGCCCATCAGCGCCATCATCACGGTGGTCTTGCCGCAGCCGGACTCGCCCACCAGGCCCAGGCGCTCACCCTGGTCGACGCTGAGGTCGATGCCCTGCACGGCGTGCAGCCTGCCGCCGTCGGGCAGGTCGAACCAGACGTTGAGACCGGTCACGTCCAGCAGGCTCATCGGGCCTCCGAGGGGACGCGGCCGAGCGGCAGGGTGCGGAACCGGCGGATGGACAGGTGCGCGACCCGCAGCCGGGGGTTGGTGGCGTCCTCGAGGGCCTGGCCGAGCAGGTAGCAGGCCATGATCACCAGTGATACCGCGACGCCGGGGGGTACGACGGCCCACCACGCGCCGGCGCTGACCGCGGTGCGGGCGAAGGCGTGCTCGATCATCGTGCCCCAGCTGATCGCCGTGGGGTCGGAGAGGCCGAGGAACGCGAGCGCCGTCTCGTCGAAGATCGCCACGGCGATGGTGAGCACGGTGTTGGCCACCAGGAGCGGGGCGACCTGGGGCAGCACGTGCCGCACGATGATGCGGGTGTGCGAGGCGCCGACGGACCGGGCCCGCTTGACGTAGACGCGCTCGCGCACGCTCTTAACCTGCGCGCGGATCACCCGGGCCGTCCCGGTCCACAGCAGCAGCCCGATCACCAGGATGATGTGGGACAGGCTCGGGCCCCACACGGCGGCGATGATGATCATCAGCGGGATGTCGGGGATGACCAGGAAGTAGTCGGTGAGGCGCATCAGCGCGGTGTCGCTGGCGCCGCCGAAGTAGCCCGAGATGATGCCGATGCCGCCCCCGAGGACGATGGCCACCAGCGTGGCCGCGAAGCCCACGATCATCGAGACCCGTCCGCCCTGGATGATCAGGCTGAGCACGTCGTAGCCCCCGTCGTCGAGGCCGAGGGGGTGCGCCGACGACGGGGGTCCGAACACCGGTCCGACCTGCTGCTGGGGGTCGTAGGGCATCAGCCACTGGGCGAAGATCGCCATCAGCACGAAGAGCAGCAGCAGCACCGCTCCGACGGCGGCGGCCGGCCGCCGCCGTGCGGCCCGGAGCAGTCGGGTCCTCATTCGGTCACCCGCGGGTCGAGTCGGAAGTAGAGCAGGTCGGCGATCAGGTTGAAGAAGACCACGGAGAGGGTCAGCACCAGGAAGGCACCCTGGAGCATCGGGTAGTCCCGCTGCAGCACCGCCTCGTAGACGGCCCGTCCGATGCCCGGCCAGGAGAAGACGGTCTCGATGAGGATCGCGCCGCCGACCACGTAGCCGAGGGAGAGCGCCACCATCGTGGTCGTCGGGAGCAACGCGTTGCGGAAGGCGTGCCGGCGTACGACGGACCCGTTGCTGAGTCCCTTCGCGCGGGCGGTGAGCACGTAGTCCTCCGAGAGGGTCTCGAGCATCGCCGAGCGGGCGATGAGCGTGTACTCGCCGTACAGCGTCAGCGCCAGCGTCGCCGACGGCAGGATCATGTGCTTGAGCACGTCCTCGGTGTGGGCCCACCAGCTCGGGTCGAGCGCGAACTCGTCGCTCATGCCGCTGGTCGGCAGCACGCCCGCGAAGAGGATGAGCAGCATCAGCCCCAGCCACTGGGTCGGGAAGGCGTAGAAGGCGATCGCGACGTTGGTGTTCACCGCGTCGGTCATCCCGCCCCGCCGCCAGGCCGCCAGGGTGCCGGTGGTGACCCCGACGAGGATGGCGAGCACGGTGCCCAGCAGCACCATCGGCACGGTGTTGCCCAGCGCCACCGCCAGGTCGTGGCTGACCGGCTGCTGGTCGGCGAAGGAGATGCCGAGGTTGCCGTGGGCGAGCTGCTTGAGGTACAGCACGTACTGCTGCCACTTCGACTGGTCGAGCCCGAACTCGTGCCGCAACGCGGCCTTCAGCTCCGGGCTGGCGTGCGGCACCCGCGAGAGGTTGCTGACCGCGTCGCCGGGCGCGGCCCGGAAGAGGATGAAGTTGATGGTGATCGCGACGAACACCGTGCCGGCGGCCAGCGCCACCCGCTTCGCGAGGTAGAGGGAACCGTGCAACGGGTCCTCACGCGGTGCGGTGCACGGAGAGCAGGCCCAGCTTGGTCAACGAGTTGTACAGCCCCTGCGGTCCCTCCACGAAGCCGGCCCAGCCGTTGCGCCAGGAGTCGATGACGTTGGTGTAGTCGAGCACGACGTAGGGCTTGTCGTGGTAGATGATCGACTGCATCTGGTCGACGATCTGGTGGCGCTTGACCGGGTCGGTGGTCACCGCCTGCTCCTGGTAGAGCCGGTCGTACGCCGGGTTGCAGTAGCCGGAGTCGTTCCAGTCGTTCCACGAGTCGCAGGTCATCACCGAGAGGATGAAGTCCGGGTCGACCAGCGGCACCCAGTCCCACATGGACAGGTCGTAGTTCAGGTACTTGCCGTTCGGCGCCGTGAGCGCGTTCCAGGCGGCCGAGCTGTCCATCGTGCGCAGGGTGAGCCTGATGCCGATCTTCGCGAGGTCGTTCTGGATGATCTCGAAGGACCGCTCGCTGGCGCCGGAGCTGGGGAAGATCACCTGGTAGCTCATCGGATGGCCGTTCGCCACCCGGATCCCGTCGCTGCCCTTGCGGTAGCCCAGCTTGTCGAGGATCTGCCCGGCCTTGGCGGGGTCGTAGGGGAGCACCTGGAGGTTGTTGTCGTACCAGCCGCCGCCGCTGGCCGGGGGCACGATGCTCGAGCCCGGTTGGGCGGCACCGAGCCAGGCGGTCTTGACGATGTGCCGGCGGTCGATGGCGTACTCGAAGGCCTCGCGCACCCGCGGGTCGAGGAGCTCGCGGTTCTTCGGCTTCTTCGGGTTGGAGTTGAAGATGAAGTCGTGGAACTCCTCACCGGGGACCTGTACGACGGTGACCCCGGCTGCCTTCACCGCCTTGACCGAGGTGGCGGGCAGGCCCTCCACGGCGTCGATCTGACCGTTCTTGAGGGCGGTCACCATGGCGTCGTCGTTGGCGAAGAACTGGATGCCGTAGCCGTCGATGTGGGGCTTCGCGCCGTACCAGTTCGGGTTGCGCTCGAAGAGTGCGATCTGGTCCTTCTGGTACTTGACCATCTCGAACGGCCCGCCGGAGACCAGCGGCTTGCCGCCGGTCGGCGTGTTCGGGTAGTTCTTCAGCGCCTTGCCGTTGCCGCTGGCGTACTTGCCCCAGACGTGCTCGGGCAGGATCGGCAGCTGCTGGATGTTGGAGAGCACGTTGGCGACCGGCTTCGCATAGGTCAGCACCAGGGTGTCGGCGTCCTTCGCGACGGCGCTCTTGAGGTGCGAGAGGGTCGCGGCCTGGTTGCCGGTGACGGTCTTGGCGTACTTCAGGATGGTGCTGAACGTCCAGGCCGCGTCGCGCGCGGTGAGCGGCTGCCCGTCGGACCACTTGGCGCCGGGCCGCGTGTGGAAGGTCCAGGTGGTGCCGTCGGAGGAGGTCGACCAGGACTTGGCGAAGTCGGGCGCGAACCGCAGGTGGGCGTCGTACTGGACGAGCTCGGGGTAGATCATCTCGAAGGTCGAGTACCCGTCCTGGTTGATCGTCACGAAGGGGTTCATCGAGTCGATCGTCGAGGACGAGCCGATCCGCAGCGTGCCGCCCTCGACGACCGAGCCGCCCTTGCCCGACCCTCCGGTGGACGACGCGCAGCCGCTCACCAGGGCCAGCGCGAGCAGGCCCGTGCCGAGCAGCATGGTGGGCTTCATCATGGGTCTTCCTCCCGGGGCGCCCCGTGCACGAAGACTCTCCCAGCGCTCGGCCGGCTGGCAATAGTTTCCGTGCGTGTCTTCGGGTCAATTCCGAGGAATTCCTCGTGCGGGTCGTAGTTTGTCGCTGGATCCGCACCCTGGAGGCGTCGTGGACGTGATGACCGTGCTCGGCCCGGTGCCGGCCCGCCAGCTGGGCGTCACCCTGCCGCACGAGCATGTCTTCATCGACCTGGTGCGGGAGTACCGCGGCGATGGGCTGCTCAACGACCACGCTTTGGCGGTGGAGGAGCTCGGGGCGTTCGCCGCGGCCGGTGGACGGACCGTCGTCGACTGCACCAGCCTCGGCCTGGGTCGCGACCCGGAGGCGCTGGCACGGGTCGCGCGCGAGACCGGGCTCAACGTGGTGATGGGCTGCGGGTGGTACCGCGACCCCTACCTGCCGGACGAGCTCGACCAGCAGCCGGTCGAGGCACTGGCGGAGCTGGTCGTGCGGGACATCGAGGAGGGCGTGGCGGGCACCGGGATCCGCGCCGGGATCATCGGGGAGGTCGGCGCGGACCGCTGGTACGTCTCGGCCCGGGAGGAGCGGTCCTTCCGCGCGGCCGCGCGGGCTCATCACCGCACCGGCCTGACGATCACCACCCATGCCGCCCGCTGGCCGGTGGGACTGCCCCAGCTGGACCTGCTGGCCGAGGAGCGGGTCGACCCGCGCCGCGTGGTGGTCGGCCACTGCGACATGGTGCCGGACCCGGACTACCATCTGGCGCTGGCCCGCCGCGGGGCCTGGGTGCAGTTCGACACGGTGCACGGGGAGAGCGAGTACGACGTCCGCTGCCGGGTGGCCTGGATCCGCAACCTCGGCGACCACGGGCACCTCGACCAGGTGCTGCTGAGCCAGGACGTGTGCCTGCGCTCGGACCTGCGGGCGCTCGGTGGGCCCGGCTACGGCTACCTCGTCACCGGCTTCACCGAGGTGCTGCGCGGCGCGGGCTTCAGCGAGGACGACCTCCGGATGCTCCTGGTCGACAATCCCCGGCGTGCGCTCACAGGGGAGTGGGCCGCAGGCGCCTGACCGCCTCCACCAGCATCGCGCCGTCCAGCCCGTGCGCGACGTGGCCGCGGAAGCCGGTCATCGTGCCTGCGGCCAGCAGGGCGTTGACGATGGCCTCCTCGGTCGCCTCGACGACGGCGTCGAAGAGCGGGGTCAGGCACCTGTTGGCCAGCATCGTGACCGGCGTGGTCAGCAGCGTCGGCCCGGGGTGGTGGTCCGCGGGCAGCCCCCGGTTGCCGGTGGCGAAGGCGAGGAACATGTCGCCGCTGGAGTTCTCGCCGACGCCGCCGGTGCGGGCGACGCCGAGTCCGGCCCGCTGCGCCAGCCGGTTGAGCTGCAGGGGCAGCAGGGGTGCGTCGGTCGCCACGACGACGATGATCGAGCCCGCCTCCGGGGGCGCCTCCGACTCGGGCACCGGCACCACGTCGCGGGTGATCACGCGACCCACCGGCGCGCCGTCGACGGACAGCCGCTCTCGACGGCCGTGGTTGGCCTGCACCAGCACGCCGACGGTGTAGCCCCCGGCGTCCGCGGGCAGCACCCGGGAGGAGGTGCCGATGCCGCCCTTGAACTCGTGGCAGATCATCCCGGTGCCGCCGCCCACCGAGCCCTCGGTGACCGGCCCGGCCGCGGCCGAGCGGTAGGCGGCCTGCGCGTGCCCCGCGGTCACGTGCAGCCCGTCGACGTCGTTGAGCACGCCGTCCCAGGTCTCGCCGACCACCGGCAGCGCCCAGGCCTCCCTGCCGGCCGGCAGCTCCTCGATCTCCAGCGCGACCAGCGCGTCGCGCACCACGCCGACGCTGTGGGTGTTGGTGAGCGCGACGGGCGACAGCAGGAGCCCCGCCTCGGCCACCCAGTGGATGCCGGTGACCTCGCCGTTGCCGTTCAGCCGATGGAAGCCGGCGAAGACCGGCTCGGTCCACACGGGCCCGTCGTGGGGGAGGACCGCGGTGACGCCCGTGCGCACCGACTCGCCCTCGACGACGGTGGTGTGGCCCACCCGGACGCCGGCGACGTCGGTGATCGCGTTGTGCGGCCCGGGCGGCAGCGTGCCGATGGCCAGGCCCAGCTCACGCAGCCGCATCGGGCCCTCCGAGCACCCGCCGCGCCAGCCACAGGTGGAACCGGGCACCGAGGAGCAGGTCGTCGACGTGGATGCGTTCGTCGGCGTTGTGGTAGCCCGCCTCGAGCACCTCGGCCGGTGTCGTCCGTACCGGGCAGAAGCCGTAGGCCGTCGTCCCCGCCGCCGCGCGCAGGTAGACCGAGTCGGTGAATCCGGTGCCGAGCATCGGGAGCAGCTGCGCGTCGTCGGCCTCCTCGGCGAGGAAGGAGCCGATGGCGTCGACGATGGGGCCGTGGGGCTCGGAGCTGCTGCCGGCGATCAGCGGCTCCGGCCAGTCCAGCTCGTAGGCCACCTGGTCGCCCAGCCGCTCGCGCACCTCCCGCTCCACGTCCGCCTCGGTGGTGCCGGGCAGGATCCGGCAGTCCAGCTCCACCCACGCGCGGGCGGGCATCACGTTGCGCTTCGGGGAGGCGCCCAGCATGGTCGGCGCCATCGTGGTGCCGGCCAGGGCGGGCAGCACGTCGGGGAAGGTGGGGTGCAGCCGGCCGGCCCGCGCCAGCGCCTCCTGCAGGTCACTGGTGCCGTTCCCGTTCTCGTCCCAGCGGCCGTCGAGGAGCACCTCCAGCATCGCTGCCACGAGCGGGTGCGGCCGGAGCTGCGGCATCCCGGTGCCGACGCGGCGCAGCAGCTCGCCCAGCAGCGGGACCGCGTTGCGGCCGACGCTGGGAGTGGAGGCGTGCCCCGCCTCGCCCCGCGCGCTGACCCGGACGGGGTAGGTGCCCTTCTCGCCGACGCCCAGCGTGAGCATGCGGCGGCCGTCGGCGAGCTCGAGGCGCTCCCCGCCGCCCTCGTTGAGGGCGTAGGTGGGCCGGATGTCCGGGCGCTCCTCGAGCAGCCAGCGCATCCCGACGTCGGCCATGCCGTCCTCCTCGTCGGCGACGGCCAGCAGCCACAGGTCGCCGGTGGGACGGAAGCCCTCGCGGGCCAGCCGGGCCATGGCGACGGCCCGGGCGGCGAGCTCGTTCTTCATGTCCACGGCGCCGCGGCCGTAGAGCCAGCCGTCGTCGTCCACGACGGCCTCGAAGGGCGGGTGTGTCCAGTCCCGGGGGTCGGCCGGCACCACGTCGGTGTGGCCGACGTACGCCAGCGACGGCCCCGCGGAGGTGCCCGGGATGCGGGCGACCAGGTTGGCCCGCAGCGGGTCGCGGGTGACCAGCTCGCACTCCACGCCGGCGGCGGCGAGGTAGTCCCGCAGCAGCTCGGCCGCCGGGGTCTCGTTGCCCGGGTGGTTCGAGGTGTCGAGGCGGATCAGGTCGCGGGTGAGGGCGACCACCTCCTCCTGCAGGCCAGCATCATCGATCGCGGTGTCGTCGCTCGCGGGGTCATCGGCGTGCACCCGCCGGACACTACTCGGCGGACCGGGGAAGGCGCCCGTGTCCCGCGAGCGGGCGAGCGGGCGCGACCGGGCGAGGATGACGCCGCTAGCGTGGGCCCATGATCGTCGCCATCAGCATCAGCCCGTCCGGAGCAGACGAGAGCGGGGGTGTCAGCGCCTCGGTGGCCGAGGCCGTGAAGGTCATCCGCGAGTCCGGTCTGCCCAACGAGACCAACGCGATGTTCACTAACATCGAGGGGGAGTGGGACGACGTGATGGACGTCGTCAAGCGCGCGGTGTTCAAGGTGGCCGAGACCTCGCCCCGCGTCGGCCTGGTGCTCAAGGCCGACATCCGGCGCGGGTACGACGACGGCCAGCTGGCCGGCAAGGTCGAGCGGGTCGAGGCCCGGCTGTCGTGAGGTCGGAGACGTTCTCGGTCCGCACCGGCGACGAGGACACCGTCCTGGACATCACCGACCGCTGCGCGGCCTTCGCCTCCGGGGCCGGCGACGGCCTGCTGCACGTCTTCGTGCCGCACGCGACGGCCGGGATCGCGATCATCGAGACCGGCGCGGGATCCGACGACGACCTGCTCGCCGCCCTGGCCGAGCTGCTGCCGGCGGACGGCCGCTGGCGCCACCAGCACGGCACGCCCGGCCACGGCCGCTCGCACGTGATGCCGGCGCTGGTGCCGCCGTACGCCACCGTCCCGGTGCTCGGGGGCAGCCTGCAGCTGGGCACCTGGCAGAGCATCTGCCTGGTCGACCTCAACGTCGACAACGCCGACCGCACCGTGCGGCTGTCGTTCCTCGAGGGCTGAGGCCGGTCGATCGCCGACGCGCGGTCAGGCCGCGCTGGCGTCCGCGAGCAGCCGGCTGAGCTCGGCGTCGAGGTCGACCCGCTCGCCCTCGTGACCCAGCGGCACCCGGGCCAGGGTGGCGTCGACGAAGGCCTGCAGGTCGCGGGCGGGCGCCTCGAGCAGCACCGCGTGGCTGCCCGGGTCGAGCTCGATGACCACGACGGCGCTGGCGTCCTCGCCCAGGCACGGCCAGACGTGCACGTCCCCGTCGCCGACCGGCTCGTAGCGGCCGTGCACCAGCAGCTCGCGGGCGAAGGTCCACCCGATCGAGCCGCCGTGCGGACCCTCCACCGTCACCGTCACGGCCCAGGGGTCGCGCGGGCGGTAGCGGAAGGTGCCGCTGAGGGAGTCGCTCCCGTCGAGCACACGGAGGGGGAGCGTGGCGGTGACGTCGTTCATGCTGCTGGGACGCGGTCGGCTCCCGGCCATGACGCGGATCGCAGAACCGGTTGGAGCGTTCGAACACGTGTGCGATGATCGGTGCATGGCGTCGTACGTCGCTCCGCCCGGGTGGCCGGCCGCGGTCCGCCCGCCGGGCGCGCCCGACTGGGAGCGCACCGCGGTGGCGTGGCTGCTCGACGTCTGCCCGCCGGAGTACCGCTCCTACCCGGTGCTGCGCCGCCACCCGGTGGTGCTGGCGCGGTTCGCGGTGCTGCACGTCGAAGCCTGCCAGCAGGCCGCCAACCGGGGGCTCAGCGAGGCGCGCGGGGCGCTGCGCGAGGTGGCCGGGCAGGACGCCGTCGAGCAGGCCGTCGAGACCTGGCACCGGGAGTCGGCGCGGCTGCTCGCCGAGCGGCGGGCCGTGGGGCTGGTCGAGGAGGCGCTGCGTGGCCGCCGGTTCCGCGCCCGGCTCTGAGCCGCTCGCCCTAGGGTGAGGGCCATGGTCAGGCTCTCGGTGATCCTGCTCGTCGACCGGCGCGGCCACGTGCTGCTGATGGAGCGCGACGAGCACGCCCCTCGCGCGGCGAACCAGTGGGGGATGGTCGGTGGCCACGTCGAGGACGGCGAGGACTTCGAGCCGGCCGCCTACCGCGAGCTCGAGGAGGAGACCGGCGTGCGGATGGCGCCAGGGGAGCTGGAGCTGTGGTGCGCGGAGACGTTCACCTACTCCGACGGCCACGGCGGTCCCTACCACGTCTACGTCGCAGGGGTCGACCTCGCCGACGAGGACATCGTGGTCGGCGAGGGCCGACAGATCGTCTTCGTGGACCCCGACGAGCTGCCCCGCCTGGACCTCGCCGAGTCGGCCGCCTGGTTCGTGCCCCGCTTCCTGCAGTCCCGCACCTACCGCCGGATCAGGGAAGGTGTCGCGTGAAGCAGCCGCTGAGGATCGTCCCGGTCCCCGGCCACGGCGCGGAGGACGTCGTCGTGGACGGCGACGGGATGGTGTGGACCGGCACCGAGGACGGCAGCATCTTCCGGGTGCGCCCCGACGGGGGCCGGATCGACAGGATCGCCCACACCGGTGGCCGCCCGCTCGGCCTGGAGCTGCTGCCGGACGGCCGGCTCCTGGTCGCCGATGCCCGCAAGGGGCTGCTCGCGGTCGACCGGGCCACCGGCGCCGTCGAGCGGCTGGTCGATGCCGTCGACGGCCGGCGGATGCTCTTCTGCAACAACGCGGCGGTCGCCGGCAACGGTGACATCTGGTTCTCCGACTCCAGCACCGTGCACCCGATCGACCGGTGGCGCGACGACTTCGTGCAGCACACCCGCACCGGGCGGCTGCTCTGCCGGCGGGCCGACGGCAGCGTCGAGACCCGCCTGGACGGGCTCGCGTTCGCCAACGGGGTCGCGCTGGCGCCCGACGAGTCGTGGGTGGCCGTCGCGGAGACCGGCGCCCGCACCGTCGTCCGGCTCTGGCTGGCGGGAGAGCGTGCCGGCACCCGGGAGCTGCTCTGCGACGACCTGCCCGGCTACCCCGACAACATCTCCACCGGCAGCGACGGGCTGCTCTGGGTGACCATCGCCTCACCGCGCGACCCCCTGGTCGAGCTGCTGCAGCACAGGGCCCCGGTGGCGCTGCGCCGGGCGGTCACCCGGGTGCCGCAGGCGCTGCAGCCCCAGCCCCGCCGCACCGCCCGGGTGCAGGCGTACGACGACCAGGGCCGGCTGGTGCACGACGTCGACGCGGACGCCACGTCGTACCACATGGTCACCGGGGTACGTGAGCACCACGGGAGCGTGTGGCTGGGCTCGCTCGCCGAGCCCGCGGTCGCAGTGGTCGAAGCCCGTTAGACTCATTCGTTGCACCCGACGACGAGAGGCGGAGCATGGGTCACCTGGAGCACATCGCCGGACCGCAGAGCCTGCGGGAGCTCGACGACCGCGCGCTCGACGAGCTCGCCACCGAGATCCGTGACTTCCTCGTCGCGAAGGTGTCGCGCACCGGCGGCCACCTCGGCCCGAACCTCGGCGTCGTCGAGCTCACCCTGGCGATCCACCGGGTCTTCGACTCCCCGCGCGACCGGGTCGTCTTCGACACCGGGCACCAGGCCTACGTGCACAAGATCCTCACCGGCCGGGCGTCCGGCTTCGACGGCCTGCGCCAGGAGGGCGGCCTCTCCGGCTACCCCAGCCAGGCCGAGTCCGAGCACGACATCGTCGAGAACTCCCATGCCTCGACCGCGCTGTCCTACGCCGACGGTCTGGCCAAGGCCTATGCGATCCGCGGCGAGGAGCGCCACGTCGTCGCGGTCATCGGCGACGGCGCGCTGACCGGCGGGATGGCCTGGGAGGCGCTCAACAACATCGCCGCCGGCAAGGACCGGCCCCTGATCATCGTGGTCAACGACAACGGCCGTTCCTACAGTCCGACCGTCGGCGGTCTCGCCGAGCACCTGACCGCCTTGCGCACCAACCCGCACTACGAGCAGGTGCTCGACCTGGTCAAGAAGAAGCTCAACGGCGTCCGCGGCGTCGGTCCGGCGGTGTACGACGCGCTGCACGCCATGAAGAAGGGCATGAAGGACGCGCTCGCGCCGCAAGGCCTCTTCGAGGACCTGGGGCTGAAGTACGTCGGCCCCATCGACGGCCACGACCGGAACGCCGTCGAGCAGGCCCTCGCCCAGGCCAGGCGGTTCGGCGGCCCGGTGATCGTGCATGCGATCACCCGCAAGGGTTTCGGCTACGACCCCGCCGAGCGGCACGAGGCCGACCAGTTGCACGGCCCCGGCCCCTTCGACGTCGCGACCGGGCTGGAGCGGCCCAAGGGGCGCACCTGGACCGACGCCTTCTCCGAGGAGATGGTCGCCCTGGGCGCCGAGCGGCAGG
This sequence comes from Marmoricola sp., assembly GCA_036518175.1. Taxonomy (GTDB): domain Bacteria; phylum Actinomycetota; class Actinomycetes; order Propionibacteriales; family Nocardioidaceae; genus Marmoricola. Next base: position 48,493 of record DATDNR010000137.1, on the reverse strand, counting down.
ACCTCGTCGCGATCACCGCGGCGATGCTGCACCCCACCGGGCTGGCCGCGTTCGCGCAGGCCTACCCGGAGCGCGTCTACGACGTCGGCATCGCCGAGCAGCACGCCGCCACCAGCGCCGCGGGGCTCGCGCTCGGCGGGCTGCACCCGGTGGTGGCCCTCTACGCCACCTTCCTCAACCGCGCCTTCGACCAGGTGCTGATGGACTGCGCGCTGCACCACTGCGGCGTGACCTTCGCGCTCGACCGCTCCGGGGTCACCGGGGACGACGGCGCCAGCCACAACGGCATGTGGGACATGTCGGTGCTCCAGGTGGTCCCCGGACTGCGGCTGGCCGCTCCCCGCGACACCGCCCGGCTGCGCGAGCTGCTGCGTGAGGCCGTCGCGGTGGACGACGCGCCGACGGTGGTGCGCTACCCCAAGGGAGCCCCGAACGACGACATCGAGGCCGTCGACCGCGTCGGTGGCTGCGACGTGCTCTTCCGCGGAGGCACGCGCGACGTGCTCGTCGTCGGTGTCGGTGCGATGGCCGCGACCGCGGTGCAGGTCGCCGAGCGGCTCGCCGACCAGGGCATCGGGGCCACGGTCATCGATCCCCGTTGGGTCAAGCCGCTCGATCCCGCTCTGGTCGGGCTCGCCGGTGACCACCGCCTCGTGGTCAGCATCGAGGACAACGGCCGCGTCGGCGGGGTCGGCGCCAACCTGCTGCAGCTGCTCACCGACGAGGGCGTGACCACGCCGGTGCGGGTGCACGGCATCCCGCAGCAGTTCCTGCACCACGCCAAGCGCGCCCGGCTGCTCGAGGAGATCGGGCTGACGCCGCAGGCGATCGCCCTCCAGGTCGTGCAGGACGTCACCGCGCTCGACGGTGGCCAGGCCCTGATGCACGTCGACTGAGATGTCGCCCGCCCGGTGGGCTGCCCGCTCGCGGGCGTGCTCGTCGGCCGTCCTGGCCTCCCTGCTCCTGCTGGGCGGATGCGCCACCGGCGCGGCTCCCTCCCCCTCGCACCAGCAGCGGGTCGCCGCGGTCCGGGCGCTCGAACAGCGCCTGCTCGACCGGCGGGCACGGGCGGTGCGCGACCACGACCTGCAAGGCTTCCTGGGCACGGTCGACCGCTCCGACCGGGCCCTGGTCCGCCGTCAGCGCCGGCTGTTCGCCAACCTCGAGCAGCTGCCGCTGGCGCGGTTCCGCTACCGGCTGCTGCCCGGGCAGTGGCCGCGCCTGGTGATGCAGCTTCGCGGGTACGACGCCCGGCCGGTGCAGGCGCCGGTCGGGCTGGAGCTGCGCCGGGTGCACGGTCGGCTGGTCGTCACCGGCGACCGGCCGGGCCCGGAGCCGCGGCCGTGGGACCTCACCCGCATCCGCGTCGAGCGGGCGCCCGGAGTGCTCGGCGTCTTCGACCGGGCGATGTGGCCCTACGCCCGTGAGGTGGTCGCCGCGGTCGCGGCCGGGCGTCGCGAGGTCAGCGCAGCGGTGCCGTTCAGCTGGGACGACCACGTCGTGGTCTACTGCTTCGCCGACCGCCGCGTGCTCGACGCCTTCCACGACGTCCCGGGCGGTGGCCGCATCACCCACCTGGGCGCGATGACCTTCCCGGTCTACGCCGCGCCCGGCGGCGACCGGCTGGCTGCGATGCGCTTCACCGTGCTGCCGAGCTCCGTGCGGGCCGGCCAGCCCTTCCTCGGCCGGATCATCCGCCACGAGCTGACGCACGTGGCCGTCGGTGACCGCGACGACGGCGACCCGGTCTGGGTCTCCGAGGGCATCGCGGAGTACGTCGGCGCCCGTCCCGTCCCGCCGGCGCAGCGGCGCATCCCCCGGGTCGCGGTCGAGCGGGCGCGCGGCGGCGCGCAGGCGATGCCGGCCTCCCGCGACTTCAACGGTGCCGACCAGGACTGGCACTACGCCCTGGCCTGGATGGCCTGCGACTACATCGCGACCAGCCGCGGCGAGGCCACCCTGTGGCGGCTGATGACCGCGCTGCACGCCGGCGGCAAGGGCACCCCGGACGCCCGGCAGGACGCCGTGCTGCGGCGCGTGCTCGGCTACGACAGCCACGAGCTCGCCCGACGGGCGGCCGCGCGGATCCTCTCGATCTACGGCTAATAGGGTGGCGGCGTGACTGAAGCCCGTTACGTGCACATCGTCGACGAGGTGCCCGAGCTGGAGGGCCGGACGCCGGTCCTGCTGATGGCCCTCGCCGGCTTCCTCGACGCCGGCAACGCGGCGGCGCTCACGGTCGCCCACCTCGCCGCCGAGGACGTCGGCCGGGTGGTCGCCAGCTTCGACATCGACGAGTTCTACGACTACCGGGCGCGCCGCCCTCCGCTGACCTTCCACGAGGACCGCTACACCGACTACGAGCCGCCCCGGCTCGTGGTGCGGCTGATGGCCGACCGGCGCGGGTCGTCGTACCTGCTGCTGGCCGGGCCCGAGCCCGACATGCGCTGGGAGGCCTTCGCGCGCGGCGTGCGCGCGGTGGTGGAGCACTTCGGTGTCCGGCTGGTCGTCTCCCTCGGCTCGGTCCCGATGGCGGTGCCGCACACGCGCCCCGTTCCGCTGACCAACCACGCCACGTCCAAGCGCCTGCTGGTGCAGCAGAACCCGTGGAAGGGCGAGATCCGGATCCCGTCGAGCGCGCAGGCGGTCACCGAGGTGCGGCTGGGTGAGTGGGAGCACGACGCAGTCGGGTTCGTCGCGCACATCCCGCACTACGTCGCCCAGCTCGACTACCCGCAGGCGGCGCTGGCGCTGCTGGAGGGGGTGGAGGAGGTCAGCGGGCTGGAGTGGGACCACGAGGTGCTGCGCACCGCCGGTGACGCCCGCCAGGTCGAGATCGCCACCCAGATCGAGGACTCCGAGGAGGTGCGCACCGTGGTGCAGGGCCTCGAGCAGCAGTACGACGCCTTCCACGCCGGCGGCTCGAACCTGCTGGCCGACGACGAGCCGCTGCCCTCCGCCGAGGAGCTCGGTGCCCAGTTCGAGCAGTTCCTGGCCCGGCTCGACCGGCCGGAGGAGGACTGATGCCGCGGTCGGTCGAGGAGCTGATCGCGCTGCTGGACCTCGAGGCGATCGAGGACAACCTCTTCCGGGGCAAGCAGCCCGACACCGCGCTGCAGCGGGTCTTCGGGGGCCAGGTGGCCGCGCACGCGCTGGTGGCCGCCGCGCGCACCGTCGAGCACCGCTACGTGGTGCACTCGCTGCACTCCTACTTCCTGCGGCCGGGGGACACCGCGGTGCCGATCGTGTACGACGTGGACTCCGTCCGCGACGGCCGGTCGTTCGCCACCCGGCGGGTGCTGGCCCGGCAGCACGGGCGCCCGATCTTCGGCATGACCGCGAACTTCCAGGTGCCCGAGGAGGGGCTCGACCACCAGGACGCGATGCCCGACGTGCCCCCGCCGGAGGAGTGCCGTGACCTCGTCCAGGTCGGCGGCCGGTCGGCCGGCGACACCGACGCGTGGGAGCGCGAGTGGGCCGCGCTGCAGGTCCGCTACGTCGGCGACTCGCGCCGGGGCGGGATCCTCGAGGACCCCGAGATGCCCGCCCGGGCGCGACTGTGGATCAGGGTCAACGGCCGGCTCCCCGACGAGCCGCTGCAGCACATCGCGGCGTTCACCTACGCCAGCGACATGACGCTGCTCGGTGCCGCGCTCGTGCCGCACGACGTGCACATCTCCTCACCGCGGCTGCAGGCCGCGTCGCTGGACCACACGATCTGGTTCCACCGGCCCTTTCGTGCCGACGACTGGTGGCTCTACGACCAGCACTCGCCCTCGGCCTCCGGCGGGCGGGGGCTCGCCCTGGCGCGGGTCTTCTCCCAGGACGGCCGGCTCGTGGCCAGCGTCGCGCAGGAGGGCCTGATCCGGCTGCGCGAGGGCTGACCACTTCGCCTCCTGCCCCTGCGGAAGGTCCTCCCTCAGGAGGAGGCGTCCGGCTCGTCGCGTGTGCCCATGACGCGCAGGGCGAGGATCGCCATGTCGTCGCGCTGCGGCTCGTCGGTGAAGTCGATGACGAGGCGGCGGAGCCGCTCCGCCACGGCCTGTGCCGGCAGGTGGTCGACGGCGGCGAGCTCGCGCGCGACACCGTCGTCGTCGACGAACCGGTCCCCGGCGCGGCGCTCGAGCACCCCGTCGGTCACCACCACCAGCAGGTCGCCGCGGGCCAGGACGTGCCGCTCCGCGGCGTACTCGACCTGGTCGATCACGCCGAGCAGCGCCTGCGGGGTGCCGATCCGCCGGACCCGCCCGTCGGCGCCGACCACGAAGGGCTCCGGATGGCCCGCGCTGACCAGGGTGACCTCGTAGCCGCCACTGCGGGGCCGCAGCGTGCCGCAGACGAGTGTGAGGAAGCGGGCCCGCTCACCCTCGTCGAGGATGGCGGTGTTGAGCCGCTCGAGCATCGGACCGAGCGGGAACCCGGCGCGCGTGAGGGCCCGGATGGTGTGGCGCGCGAGTCCGGTCACCGCGGCGGCCTCGGCCCCGGTGCCACAGACGTCGCCGATGACGAAGCACCAGGTGCCCGCGTCGACGGGGAAGAGGTCGTAGAAGTCCCCACCCGCCTGGGCGCCCTCGCCGGCCGCCTCGTAGACCACTCCCACGTCCAGGTCGGCCGGAGACACCAGGGACGGCGGCAGCAGGCTGCTCTGCAGGGCCCGACCCGAGGCGACCAGCGCGCCATGGGTGGTGGCGTTGTCGATGGCGAGCGCCGACCGGCGGGCGACCGCCTCGGCCACCAGCCGGACGTCGTCGCGCAACGGGTCGCCGACCGCTCGTCCCAGGGTCAGGTGCCCGATGCCGCGGCCACGGGCCACGAGACGCAGCGTGGTCAGCTCTCCGGCGAGCTCGGCATCGCCGGAGTCGGCCAGCTCGGCGGGCTCCAGCTTGACCAGGACGTCCCGCAGGCCCTCCACCCGCGTCTCGTCGGCATGCCACACCTGCTGCAGCACCGGCTGGCCCCGCTCGTCGTCGAGGTACACCGCGCACCACGTGGCCAGGCGCGGCACCACGATCTGCCCGGTGATCGCCATCGTCATCTCCTGGTCGAGGGAGGCGGCGAGGAGATCACTGGCCTCGGCGATGAAGCTCAGCCAGCTGCGCCGCTCCCGTTCCGAGCGCTGCAGCCGAAGCCGGTCGGCGGCCAGCGAGAGCGACTCGGCGTAGGACTGCAGCAGCACGCACTGCTCGTCGGTGAAGCCGTGCCGGCTGTCCGTGCTGGTGCCGAGCGCGCCGACCACCCTGCCCTCGGTCACCATCGGCGCCAGCGCGAGCGCGCGGGCCCCGGTCCCGCGCAGCAGCTCGACCGTGTCCGAGGCCCCTTCCTGGATCAGCACGGGCAGGGTCGGTTGCCGCGGGTCCGGCGCGCCGGGGTCGCCCAGCGGGACCCGGCTGCCGCGCAGCCGGTCGGGAAGCCCGCTCACCGCCGCCACCTCGAAGGACTCCTCGACGGCGTGGGAGAGCAACAGGTAGCCGGCGTCCGCGTCGAGCGCGTCGCGGATCCGCTCGGTGGCCAGGGCGAGGTAGTCGTCCATGGACAGTCGCCGCAGTGCGTCGTCGGGCAGCCCGGGCACCTGCACCGCCCGCGGCCGCACGGCAGGAGGGGTGATCGGCACGCGTTCCAGCAGGCTGTGCTGGCGGGCCGGCACCAGCAGCAGCACGCAGCCGTCCGCACCGGGCTGGGGCACGTGCGAGGCGAACACCGGGACCCGGTGCCCGTCGCTGGCCCGCACCGCGTAGCGCCCCTGCCACGGCAGGGCCGACCGGTTCGTCGGGCCGAGCTGGGACAGGTTGCCCGGGGTCGGCGCCACCAGCGCCGCCATCGAGCTGCCGACCACCTCGTCGGCCTCCCAGCCGAAGAGCGTGGTGGCATCGGGGTTCCAGGAGGCGATGCCGCCCGCGGCGGACAGCTGCACGACCGCGACCGTGGCTCCATGGGCCGTCAGCACCCCGGTCACGGCCTCGGAGGCCGACGACGCGCCGGAGGACTCCCGGTCGCAGACCAGCCAGACCACCTTGGAGCGGGCGGTGTACTCCACCCCCCAGGACGAGGCCAGGGCCGCCGTGATGAGCAGCCCCCGGCCCCCCTCCGCGTCGCGGGTGGGTTCTGGAACCCCGGTGGGCAGCACGCGCCCGGGATACTGGTCCTCGACCGCCAGGCGGAGCCGGCGCGGTTCGAGCCGCAGCTCGACCACGGGGGCGGTGCCGGTATGGACCACGGCGTTCGTCACCAGCTCGCTGACGGCGAGGGTGGCGACCTCCTGCAGGTCGGGCGACCCCCACTCGGCGAGCCGGTCACGGACGAAACGGCGTGCTTCGGCCACGGATCGCGCGTCGGCGGCGAACCTGCGGCGCGCGCGCTGCAACGGAGCGGACATGAAGACTCTCGCGAAGGTGTAGGCGGCCCCCCGCCATGGTGACAGACTGACGACCGATGGTGCACCGCAGTCCCGAGGGAGGCACCGATGGTCGCAGGCACGACGACCGGGGGACGTGGCGGTGAGATCGCCTCACATCCGGACCCGATCGATGCCGACGGCATCGACCCGCGCGAGCTGAAGCGACTGCTGGCGGCGCTCACCGCGATGCGGGACGGCAACTTCCGCAGGCGGATGCCCCTGACCGGGCACGGGCTGATGGCCGAGGTCGCGGTCGCCTTCAACGACATCGCCGAGCGCCAGCAGCACCTGGTCACCGAGCTGGGCCGGGTGCAGCGACTGGCCGGTCGCGAGGGGCGGCACACCGAGCGGCTCCAGCCCGGCATCGGCGAGGGGGGCTGGGCCCGGGCAGTGGACGCCGCCAACAACCTGGTCTCGGACCTGGTCCGGCCGACGGGAGAGCTGGCCCGGGTGGTCACCGCCGTCTCCGAGGGGGACCTGACCCAGCGGATGGCCACGCAGCTGGAGGACCAGCCGCTGAGGGGCGAACCGTTGCGGCTGGCGCGCAGCGTCAACCGGCTGGTCGAGCAGCTGTCGGGGATCTCCCACGAGATCACCCGGGTCACGCGCGAGGTGGGCACCGAGGGCAAGCTCGGTGGCCAGGCCCGCGTGCGCAACGCCGACGGTGCCTGGCGCGACCTGATCGACGCGGTCAACGCGATGTCGTCGCGGCTGACCGCCCAGGTGCGCGACATCGCGCTGGTCACCACCTCGGTGGCCAACGGCGACCTCTCCAGGACGGTCACCGTCGAGGTCTCCGGCGAGATGGCGGAGCTGAAGGAGACGGTGGACCGGATGGTCGACCAGCTGTCGTCGTTCGCCTCCGAGGTCACCCGGGTGGCCCGCGAGGTGGGCACCGAGGGCCGGCTCGGCGGCCAGGCCGACGTGCGCGGGGTCTCGGGCACCTGGAAGGACCTCACCGACTCGGTGAACCTGATGGCCAGCAACCTGACCAGCCAGGTGCGGGGCATCTCCTTCGTGGCCCAGGCGGTGGCCCGTGGCGACCTCAGCCAGCAGATCACCGTCACCGCGCGCGGCGAGGTCGCCGAGCTCGCCGAGACGCTGAACTCGATGACCGCGACCCTGCAGACCTTCGCCGACGAGGTCACCCGGGTGGCCCGCGAGGTGGGCACCGAGGGCATCCTCGGCGGTCAGGCCGACGTGCCCGGTGTCGCGGGCCGGTGGAAGGACCTCACCGAGTCGGTAAACTTCATGGCCGACAACCTGACCGCGCAGGTGCGCGACATCGCCCAGGTGACCACCGCGGTGGCGCGGGGGGACCTCAGCCAGAAGATCACCGTTGACGTCAAGGGCGAGCTCGCCGAGCTGAAGAGCACGGTGAACACGATGGTCGACCAGCTCTCCTCCTTCGCCGACCAGGTCACCCGGGTGGCCCGCGAGGTGGGCAGCGACGGGATCCTCGGCGGCCAGGCCGACGTGCCGGGCGTCGCGGGCACCTGGAAGGACCTCACCGACTCGGTCAACTCGATGGCCTCCAACCTGACCGCGCAGGTCCGCAACATCGCCCAGGTCACCACGGCCGTGGCCCGGGGCGACCTGTCCCAGAAGATCACCGTCGACGTGCGCGGTGAGCTCGCCGAGCTGAAGACCACGGTCAACACGATGGTCGACCAGCTCTCCTCCTTCGCCGACGAGGTCACCCGGGTCGCCCGCGAGGTCGGCGGGGAGGGCCGGCTGGGCGGGCAGGCCGCCGTGCCCGGCGTCTCGGGCACCTGGCGCGACCTGACCGACTCGGTGAACTTCATGGCGGGCACGCTCACCGCACAGGTGCGCAACATCGCCGAGGTCACCACGGCGGTGGCCCGGGGTGACCTGACCCGCATCATCACCGTGGAGGCGAAGGGGGAGATCCTCGAGCTGAAGAGCACGGTCAACACGATGGTCGACCAGCTCTCCTCGTTCGCCGACGAGGTCACCCGGGTGGCGCGCGAGGTCGGCACCGAGGGCCAGCTCGGCGGCCAGGCCGACGTGCACGACGTCTCCGGCACCTGGAAGGACCTGACCGAGAACGTCAACATGATGGCCGCGAACCTGACCAGCCAGGTGCGCAACATCGCCGAGGTCACCACCGCCGTGGCGAGCGGCGACCTGACCCGCAAGATCACCGTCGACGCCCGGGGCGAGATCCTCGAGCTGAAGAGCACGGTCAACACAATGGTCGACCAGCTCTCCGCCTTCGCCGACGAGGTCACCCGGGTGGCCCGCGAGGTGGGCACCGAGGGGATCCTGGGCGGCCAGGCCCGCGTGCCCGGCGTGGCCGGCACCTGGCGCGACCTCACCGACTCGGTGAACTCGATGGCCTCCAACCTCACCAGCCAGGTGCGCAGCATCGCGGCGGTGTCCACGGGGGTCGCCCGCGGCGACCTGTCCCAGAAGATCGCCATCGAGGCCCGCGGCGAGGTCGCCGCCCTCGCCTCGACGATCAACGCCATGGTGGACACCCTGCGCGCCTTCGCCGACGAGGTCACCCGGGTGGCGCGCGAGGTCGGCACCGAGGGCATCCTCGGCGGGCAGGCGCACGTCCGCGGGGTGGCCGGCACCTGGCGCGACCTGACCGACTCGGTGAACTCGATGGCCTCCAACCTGACCAGCCAGGTGCGCAGCATCGCGCTGGTCACCACCGCCGTGGCGCACGGGGACCTGACCCAGAAGACGTACGTCGACGCGCGCGGCGAGATCCTCGAGCTGAAGACCACCGTCAACCGGATGGTCGACCAGCTGTCGTCGTTCGCCGACGAGGTCACCCGGGTGGCCCGCGAGGTGGGCACCGAGGGCATCCTCGGCGGGCAGGCGGAGGTCGCCGACGTCTCGGGCACCTGGCGCAAGCTGACCGAAAGCGTCAACCAGCTCGCCGGCACGCTCACCACGCAGCTGCGGGCGATCGCCGAGGTCTCCACCGCGGTGACCCAGGGCGACCTCAGCCAGCAGATCACCGTCGGCGCCAAGGGCGAGGTCGCCGAGCTCAAGGACAACCTCAACCAGATGATCGACAACCTGCGCGAGACCACGCGCGCCAACCAGGAGCAGGACTGGCTGAAGACGAACCTGGCCCGGTTCACCGGGCACATGCAGGGCGGCCGCGAACTGCTCGACGTGACCCGGCTGATCGTCAGCGAGCTCACCCCGCTGGTCGGCGCCGTACAGGGATCGTTCTTCCTCGCCGAGGACGGCGACCACAACGAGTCGCTGCGCCGGATCGCGTCGTTCGGCTTCCGCCCCCGGGACACCACGCCCGACGTGTTCCGGTTCGGCGAGGGCCTGGTCGGTGAAGCCGCGCTGGCCCGGCACACCCTGCGCATCCAGGACGTCCCGGGCGACTACATCCGCATCTCCTCCGGGCTGGGCGAGGCGTCCCCGCTGGAGATCGTGATCCTGCCGGTGCTCTTCGAGGAGCAGGTGCTCGGTGTCGTCGAGCTGGCCTCGTTCAGCAGGTTCACCACCGTGCACATGCAGTTCCTCGAGCAGTTGATGGAGATCATCGGCGTCTCCCTCAACGCGATCATCGCCAGCTCGCGCACCCAGGGGCTGCTCGTGGAGTCCCAGCGCCTCGCCGCGGAGCTGCAGAACAAGTCCGGCGAGCTGCAGAAGCAGCAGCGCGAGCTGCAGCAGACCAACGCCGAGCTCGAGGAGAAGGCCAAGCTGATGGCCCGGCAGAACCGGGCCATCGAGATCAAGAACCTCGAGATCGAGGAGGCCCGCCGGGCCCTGGAGGACCGCGCCGAGCAGCTCGCGCTGTCCTCGCGCTACAAGTCCGAGTTCCTGGCGAACATGTCGCACGAGCTGCGCACACCACTGAACTCGCTGCTGATCCTCGCCAAGCTGCTCGCGGACAACCCGCAGGGCAACCTGGCCCCACGCCAGGTCGACTACGCGCAGACCATCCACAGCGCCGGCACCGACCTGCTGCAGCTGATCAACGACATCCTCGACCTCTCCAAGGTGGAGGCCGGCAAGATGGACGTGCATCTCGCCGACGTCTCGGTGGCCGGCATCGTGGAGTACGTCGAGGCCACCTTCCGACCGCTGACCACGGAGAAGGACCTGCGGTTCTCGGTGACGGTGGCGCCGGACCTCCCGCGCACGCTCCTGTCCGACCAGCACCGGCTGCAGCAGGTGCTGCGCAACCTGCTCTCGAACGCGGTCAAGTTCACCTCCACGGGGCAGGTCTCCCTCGAGATCCGGCGCGCGGGCACGGAGAGCTTCGCGGCACCGCCACTCACCGCTGCCGAGCACGTCGTGGCGTTCGAGGTCTCCGACACCGGGATCGGGATCGGACCCGAGCAGCTGCGCACCATCTTCGAGGCCTTCCAGCAGGCCGACGGGACGATCAGCCGCAAGTTCGGGGGCACCGGCCTCGGCCTGTCGATCAGTCGGGAGATCGCCCGGCTGATCGGCGGCGAGATCCATGTGGAGAGCGAGCCGGGCCGGGGGAGCACGTTCACGCTGTACCTTCCGCTGCGCCACGAGCCCGCCGAGCGGTCGGCTCCGTCCGCGGAGGATGCCGTGGCGGACCCGCTGCACCTGACCGTCAACGACGACGAGGCCTCGATCACCGTGGGTGACCGCGTGCTGCTCGTGGCGCTGTCCGATCCCGACCTGTGCACCGCGGCGGTGGAGGTGGGCCGGGCCCACGGCTACAAGGTGGTCGCGGCCACGCACGCCGACGACGCGGTGGTGGTGGCGCACCAGCACAACACCGATGCGGCACTCATCGACAACGAGATGGTCTCCCACGACGGCACCGCGCTGCTGCAGGGCCTCAAGCGTCATCCTGCGACGCGCACGATCCCGACGGTCGTCCTGCACCCCGGCGCCACGGCGGAGGAGAGTCGGCAGGCCCGCCGTGCCGGTGCCGTCGAGGTGCTGGACGAGCCGCTCTCGCGCGGTGTGCTGGCCCGGGCCGTCGAGGGCCTCGATGCCTTCCTGGCAGTCCGGGAACGGCGGTTGCTGACGGTCACCCACGCTCGCGACGGCGACATCGCCGGCGTCGCGGAACGGCTCGGCGAGGTGGAGGCGGTGCAGGTGCGGACGGTCACCTCCGCAGAGGAGGCATCGGCTGCGCTCACCGCCGAGCCCTATGACTGCGTCATGGTCGACCTGGCCGTCGACGAGATGTTCGACGTGCTGAAGCGGATGCGCGGCCGGCCGGCGCTGCGTCGTACGCCCGTCGTTGCGGTCGCTGACGCGACGCTGCCGCCGAGGAGCGAGGCCAGGCTGCGGCGCTACACCGAGGCGCTGCCCCTCGTCCGCGCTTCCGGTGCGCCGCAGGCGCTGGCCCAGGCCGCGCTCTTCCTGCACTCCGAGACCGGGCCGGAGGGCCAGGCCACGGCGGGCGGCGAGCTGGCCCGGGAGATCGAGCAACAGTTCGTGGGCAAGCGGATCCTGATCGTCGACGACGACGTGCGCAACGTCTTCGCGCTGACCAGCGCTCTGGAGCGGCACGGCATCGACGTGCTGTACGCCGAGAACGGCGAGGCCGGCCTGGAGACGCTGCGCCGGGATCCGGCCATCGACCTGGTGCTGATGGACGTGATGATGCCGGGGATGGACGGCTACACCGCGATGGGGGAGATCCGGCGGATGCCGTCGTTCCGCGACCTGCCGGTGATCGCCCTGACGGCCAAGGCGATGCCCGGCGACCGCGACGACAGCCTCAGCGCAGGCGCGTCCGACTACATCACCAAGCCCGTCGACGTCGACCAGCTGCTGGGCATCTTCCGGACGTGGTTGTCGTGACCGAGTCGCGTGCGCGCATCCTGCTCGTCGACGACCACCCCGAGAACCTGCTGGCTCTGGAGGCGATCCTCGACTCCCTGGACCAGACGCTGGTCAGCGTCGGCTCCGGGGAGGAGGCGCTGCGTGCGCTGCTCCGCGACGACTACGCGCTGATCCTCCTCGACGCGCAGATGCCCGGGATGGACGGTTTCGAGACCGCGTCGCGGATCAAGAGCAGGACCCGCACGAAGGACGTGCCGATCATCTTCCTGACCGCAGCCGACAAGGAGCAGCGCAACTCCTACCGCGGGTACGCCGTCGGCGGCGCTGACTACATCACCAAGCCGTTCGACCCCTGGATCCTCCGGGCCAAGGTGCAGGTCTTCGTCGACCTCTGGGCCGCCGGCCGCCGGCTGGAGCGGCAGGCGGAGATGCTGCGTCGCTCCCTCGACGACGGTGCCGCCGACGTTCACGGCGCGCTCCGTGACCACGTCGGGGAGGTGGTCGCGGCCACCGAAGCGCTGGAGAGCTCGGTGGCCGAAGCGTCCCAGGAGGTCCAGGACGCCGTGCTGCGGCTCCGCCGGGAGGTCGATGCACTCCGGGACGCGCTGACGGCGATGCAGTCAGGCGGTGCGGCCGCCGGCGTCACCCGCCGGCAGTTCGGCTGACGGTCACCGGGCGCGGCCGAGAAGGTGCGGCTTGCCGTCCCCGGGTCGCACCAGCGAGAAGTCCACACCGCCGCCGTCGACGAGGCGTGAGCCGAAGGCGACCTTGCCGGGCAGCAGGATCGGCTTGCGGAACTCCACCTCGACGGTGACGCTGTCGGGGAGGCGGCTCTCGATCGCGGCGACGCACCGGGCCTTGCTCCACATGCCGTGCGCGATCTGGCGAGGGAAGCCGAAGGCCTTGGCGGTGACCGGGTAGAGGTGGATCGGGTTGTGGTCACCGGACACCGCGGCGTAGCGCCGGCCGAGGTTGGCCGGCAGTCGCCACTCCACGCCGTTGCCCGGCACGACCTCGAAAGGCTCGCCGTCGGGCCGGGCGCTGTCGTCGCGCTGCCCGACGCGGAGGTAGGTCGACGTCGACTCCCAGACGGTCTCCCCACCTGACCGCACCGTGGTCACCATGTCGAAGGCCTTGCCGCGCCGGTGCGGCCGGAGGCCCTGCGCCCGGGCCGAGACGTCGAGGCGCTCGGCGAACCCGATCGGCCGGTGCTGCCGGACGGAGTTGGCGACGCGCACCGTGCCGATGGCGGGGTAGGGGAAGGAGGGGTCGGTCATGATCTGCATGTGCAGCCCGAAGGCCAGCATGTGCGGGTAGGTCAGCGGGAGCACCTGGCGGGGCTCGAAGCCGCACACCTCCGCATAGGCGGTGACGTGGTCGCGGTCGATGGCCACGTCATGGCGTTCGCGCACCAGGTCGGGCAGCGGACCACCCTTCTTGGCGATCCCCGGGAGCAGGTTGACGCCCGGCACCACCGGGAGGGCGGCGCGGACCATCGTCGGCAGCGGCACCGTCAGGCCCCCAGCATCATCTGGCCGCAGACGCGGACCACGTTGCCGTTCACCGCGGTGGAGCCGGGGTGGAGGTACCACGCGATCGTCTCGGCGACGTCGACGGGCAGCCCGCCCTGGGCCATCGCGTTCATCCGCTGGCCGACCTCGCGGGTGGCGAACGGCACGGCTGCGGTCATCTGGGTGATGATGAACCCCGGAGCGACCGCGTTGACCGTGATGCCGTCCTGGAGCTCGCCGGCCAGGCTGTCGACGAGCCCGATGACGCCGGCCTTCGAGGCCGCGTAGTTGGTCTGTCCGACGTTGCCGGCGATCCCGGCGATCGAGGAGACCCCGATGATCCGGCCGTTGGCGCGGATCAGCCCCTGGTCGAGCAGCTCGCGGGTGATCCGCTCCGGGGCGGTCAGGTTGACCGCGACGACCGAGGCGAAGCGGTCCTCCTTCATGTTCGCGAGCCGGCGGTCGCGGGTGATGCCGGCGTTGTGCACGACGGCGTCGACGCCGCCGAACTTGTCCTTGACGTGCTGGGCGATCCGCTGAGGTGCGTCCTTGCCGGTGATGTCGAGGACGAGGTGGTCGCCGTCGATCTCGCGCATCACCTGCTGCAGCTCGCTCGCGGCCTGGGGCACGTCGATGCCGAGCACGGTCGCGCCGTCGCGGTGTAGCACCCGGGCGATCTGCTCGCCGATGCCTCGCGACGCGCCCGTGACGATCGCGACCTTGCCCTGGAGTGGCCGGACCTGGTCGGCGTCCTCGGCCGGCTCGGTGGTGCCGGTGGCACCGATCCGGACCACCTGGCCGGAGACGTAGGCGCTCTTGGGGGACAGGAAGAAGGCCAGGGTGGAGCCGAGGGCCGCTTCGGCCTCCGGGGCGACGTAGACGAGGTTCACGGTGCTGCCGCGGCCGATCTCCTTGCCGAGGGAGCGGGTGAAGCCCTCGAGCGCCCGCTGGGCGACCCGCTCCTCGGCGCTCGCGGCGTGGTCCGGGAGCGTCCCCACCACCAGCACCCGGGCGCAGCTCTCGAGGCTGCGCATCAGCGGGCTGAAGAACTCCTGCAGCTGCGCCAGCTGGGAGGAGCCGGCGATGCCGGTGGCGTCGAAGACCAGGCCCTTGTAGCGCTGGCCCTCGGCGGCGGTCGCTGTGTTGGCGACGCCGAGCTCGTCGAGGGTGGTGGTGATGGTCTTCCCGAGCCGGCCGCCTCCGCCGACCACGACGGTGCCGTCGACCAGCGGTGCGCCCTCGGTCCAGCGCTCCAGCCGCACGGGAGCGGGCAGGCCGAGGTTCTTGACGAGGAGCTTCCCGATCGGGGTCGAGGTGAAGGCCTGGTAGCGGTCGCTCATGGGTGCTTCCTCCGGTCGACGTCGATTGTTACCGATGAGTATATTCGGCTGTGTAACTCGGTGTCCAAGGAAGGTGACGTGGCACTCAGACTGTTTGCTTCCTTCCCGGGCCGCGTCAAGATGAAGCCTTCCCGAGATGATTCAGGAGCCCAAGCGCATGCAGGCCAGCACCCGTCGCGTCGCCGTCCTCGGCGGCAACCGGATCCCGTTCGCCCGTTCCAACACCGTCTACGCCACTGCGTCCAACCAGGAGATGCTGACCGCCGCGCTCGACGGCCTGGTCGCCCGGTTCGGCCTCGCGGGTGAGCGCCTGGGCGAGGTCGCCGCCGGAGCGGTGCTCAAGCACTCCCGCGACTTCAACCTCACCCGCGAGACGGTGCTCGGCTCCAGGCTGGCCCCGGAGACGCCGGCGGTCGACCTGCAGCAGGCGTGCGGCACCGGCCTGCAGGCCACCATCTACATCGCCAACAAGATCGCCCTCGGCCAGATCGAGTCCGGCGTCGCCGGCGGCACCGACACCACCTCCGACGCACCGATCGCCGTGGGGGAGAGGCTCCGCAAGATCCTGCTCGAGGCCAACCGCGCCAAGACGTTGCAGGGCCGGCTGGCGGCGCTGGCCAAGGTGCGCCCGCAGCACTTGGTGCCGGCGATCCCGCAGAACGGCGAGCCGCGCACCGGCCTGTCGATGGGCGACCACCAGGCCCTGACCGCGCTGGAGTGGCAGATCACCCGGGAGGCCCAGGACGAGCTCGCGGCGGCGTCGCACCAGCACCTCGCGGCGTCGTACGAGGAGGGCTGGCAGGACGACCTGGTCACGCCGTTCAACGGCCTCGAGCGCGACCAGAACCTGCGCCCGGACTCGTCGGCGGAGAAGCTCGCCAAGCTCAAGCCGGTCTTCGGCAAGGGCGAGGCGGCGACGATGACCGCCGGCAACTCCACGCCGCTGAGCGACGGCGCCTCGACGGTGCTCCTCGGCTCGGAGGCGTGGGCCGAGCAGCACGGGCTGCGCCCGCTGGCGTACTTCGTCGACGCCGAGACGGCCGCCGTGGACTTCGTGCACGGCGGCGAGGGGCTGCTGATGGCCCCGGCGTACGCCGTGCCGCGGCTGCTGGCGCGCAACGGCCTGACCTTCGACGACTTCGACTACATCGAGATCCACGAGGCCTTCGCCTCCCAGGTGCTCTCCACGCTCAAGGCCTGGGAGGACCCGGTGTTCTGCAAGGAGCGCCTCGGCCTCGACGGACCGCTCGGCTCGCTGGACCGCAGCAGGCTCAACGTCAAGGGCTCCTCGCTGGCGGCCGGCCACCCGTTCGCGGCCACCGGCGGGCGCATCGTGGCCAACCTCGCCAAGCTCCTCGACGCCAAGGGGTCGGGCCGCGGGCTGATCTCGATCTGCGCCGCGGGCGGCCAGGGCGTCACCGCGATCCTGGAGAGGTGAGCGGCGGCTACCTGGTGGCCAGTGCCAGCGCGGTGGCCACCAGGTAGCCCTTCACGTCCTCGGGCGAGAGCTTGCTCACCGCGGGCACCCCGGGTGCGGCCTCGTGCACCTGCATGCCCACCCGGGCCAGTTGCAGGGCGCCGAGCCCGGAGGCGTACATGTGGTTGGCCAGGAGGGTGGCGTCGCCGGGGGAGAAGTCGCCGGTGGCGACCCCGGCCTCGAGGGTGTCGCTGAGCACCGTCAGGCAGGCCGCGATGCCGCGTCCGAGCCGGAAGAGCGCGCTCTCGCTGATCTCCTCCAGCAGCTCCTGGCCCGGGCGGCGCATCAGCGTCTGCGCGCAGTCGACGAAGGCGGGGTACTCCAGCCCGAAGTCGGCGAAGGCCGTCACGACGGCGGCCAGTCGGGCACGCGGGGCCTCCCCGGCGGCGGCCGCGGAGGCGAGTCGTTCGTGCAGCTCGTCGAGGTAGCTCACCAGCGTCAGCGCGAACAGCTCCTCCTTGCCGCTGAAGTGGCGGTAGATGATGGCCCGGTTGACGCCGACGGCGCGGGCGACGTCGTCGATCTGGGCGTCGCGCACGCCACTCTGGTCGAACAGCTGCCGGGTTGCGGCGAGGATCTCCTGCTCCCGGGCCCGGCGGCGCGCGGCCGCGGCGTTGTGGCGGGAGCTCGGCATGCCCTCAGCCTAGGAGGTCGCGCACCGTCTCCAGGGTGTCTGCTTCGGCGGGTGGCTTGTCGTCGCGGTAGCGCAGCACCCGGGCGAACCGGAGCGCGACCCCACCGGGATAGCGGGGCGAGCGCTGCACGCCGTCGAAGGCCACCTCCACGACCTGCTCGGGCCGCACGTGCACGACATGGCGCTCGCGTCCGGTCTCCAGCTCGAGGAACCGCTCGGTCTGCCACTGCAGCATCTCGTCGGTCATCCCCTTGAAGGTCTTGCCCAGCATCACGAACCGGTCTCCATCACGGGCGCCGAGGTGGATGTTCGACAGCCAGCCGCGACGGCGACCACTGCCCCACTCGACGGCGAGCACCACCAGGTCGAGGGTGTGCCTCGGCTTGACCTTGACCCAGGCCGACCCGCGGCGCCCGGCGTCGTACGCCGCGTCCAGCCGCTTCAGCACCACGCCTTCCTGGCCGGCGCCGACCGTCGCGTCGAAGAACGCGGTCGCCTGTTGCACCGATGCCGTGACGAGGCGGGCCACCCTCAGCTCCTCGGGCACCAGCGCGTCGAGCCGTGCGAGGCGGTCGCGGGCCGGTCGGGTCAGCATCGGCTCGTCGTCGTGCAGCAGCAGGTCGAAGAAGAACGGCCTGAGCTCGGCCATGCCTGATGCGGTCTCCTGGAACGGTCGCGGACGGCCCTCGGCGTCGAGCGCGAGCGCCTCGCCGTCGAGCACCAGGTCGCGGGCGGGCAGCTCGAGGGCGCGCTTGACCACGCCGGGGAGCCGGTCACCGATATCCTCCAGGCTCCGGGTGAACACCGCGACCTCCTCGCCCTGCTTGTGCACCTGGATCCTGATGCCGTCGAGCTTGGTGTCCACGGCGAAGGTGCCGCCACCGACCTTCTCCGCACCGGCCTCCAGGTCCGGCGCCGACGCGGCGAGCATCGGCCGCACCGGTCGGCCGACCTCGAGGGTGAACCGGGTCAGCGCCTCCTCTCCGCCGGTGAGCGCCGCGTGCGCCACGGGTCCGGTCGGCGCGCTGAACATCGCGGCGCGCCGCACCACCGCCGGGGGGATCCCGGCGGCCTCGGCGATCGCGTCGAGCACCACCGAGTCCTGGGCGCCCTGGCGCAGGTTGCCGGTCATCAGCCCGCGCAGGTACTCCTGCTCCGGCGCGGTGAGCGCGCCGAAGAGCTCCTCGACCTGGTCGCGCCGGGCCGCCCCCGACCCCGGGCCGGCCAGCTCGGCGAGCCGGTCCAGGGCCCGGTGGATGTCGACGAGCTCGAGGTGGGGCTCGTCGGCCGGCGGCGGCAGCTCGGCCAGCCCCCGCCAGCCGACGCCGGTGCGGCGCTGCACCAGCACCCCGGAGAGGTAGGCGGTGGCGATCTCAAGCTCGTCGGGCGGGGTCTCGCGCAGCAGCCCGGCGATCAGCTCGCGCTTGGCCAGCCGCGAGCGGGTGCCGGCCACCTGGCTGGAGACCTCGACGAGTCGCTGCAGTCGCATGCGGCCCATTGTGTCCGGTCGGTCGGACGTGCCGTCTACGCTGCACCACGTGCAGGCACCGGCGAGCAGGACGTGGCGCCCGATGTGGCCGTGCAACGTGGCCGAGGTGCTCGCCCCGCTGCGGCACGGCCGGGCCGACCCGACGTACCACTCGGCCGCCGACGGCTCGCACTGGCGCGCCGTGCGCACCCCCGAAGGGCCAGGCACCCTGCAGGTGCTCGGCGAGCCGGCCACCGGCACCGTCGTCGGCCGCGCGTGGGGCCCGGGCGCCGCCTGGCTGCTCGACGCGCTGCCCCGGATGCTCGGTGCCGACGACGACCCCGACGGCTTCGAGCCGCGGCACGCGGTCCTCGTGGAGCTGTGGCGTCACCATCGGCACCTGCGCATCGGCGCCACCGGGCTGGTGATGGAGTCGCTGGTGCCCGCAGTCATCGAGCAGAAGGTGACCGGCCAGGAGGCCTTCGCGGCCTTCCGCCGCCTCGTCCGCCGGTACGGCGACACCGCCCCCGGACCCGGCGCCGACCTGGGCCTGCGCGTCCAGCCGTCGCCGGAGCAGCTGCGTGCCGTGCCGAGCTGGGAGTGGCTGCGCCTTCCGGTCGACGGCGCCCGCTCGCGCCCGATCCAGCTCGCGGCGCGGGTCGCCCCGGCGCTGGAGCGGGCGAGCCGGGCCACGCCCGCGGAGTTCGACCGGCGCGTCCGCACCATCCCGGGCATCGGCGTGTGGACCAGCGCGGAGACCCGGTCGCGGGCGCTGGGTGACCCCGACGCCGTGAGCTTCGGGGACTACCACGTCGCGCGCGACATCGGCTGGGCCCTCGTCGGCGCCGAGCTCGATGACGACGGGCTGGCCGAGCTGCTCGTGCCCTACGAGGGCCACCGCCTGCGGGTGCAGCGGCTCGTCGAGCGGGCCGGTCTGCATCGCCCCCGTCGCGGCCCGCGGATGGCGCCACGCACCCACCTGCCGGTCCGCTGAGCCGGCGCACGCCGCGTGTAGGTTGCCACTCACCCGTCAGGAGACCCACGACAGGAGCGGCGATGTCCGAGCTGACCGAGCGGCTGTCCGGCCTCGACCGCGCGGCGCTGGCGGCGTTCCTCCGCTCCGCCGACGCAGCCACCGTCACCGAGCTGATCCGGCACACCGACGACGAGGAGCTGTCCCGGCTGATCGCGGACGACGACTTCCGGGAGGAGGGCATCCGCGCCATCCTGGAGCGCTTCGGCGAGTTCGCCGATCCGGAGCGGATGAAGGCGCTGGCCGGCGTCGTGTGCTTCGACCTGACCCGGGCCGACGGTCCCGGGGAGTGCCACACCGTGCGGTTCGCCGACGGGCGGATCGCGCTGGCGGAGGACCGTCCCGACGTGACCATCGCCGCGTCGGTGGGCGCCTTCGTGCGGCTGGTGACCGGCCAGGCCAACGCGGCCCTGCTCTACCTCTCCGGTCGCCTCGGGATCTCCGGTGACGCCATGCTCGCGCTCGCCGTCGGTGCGGTCTTCCGCTTGCCGGGCACCGACGCCGTGGCCGTCGATCCCACCGCCCTCGACCCCGTCGACGTGGCCACCGCCATCAAGGACGTGCCGCGCGCGCACCTCGCCGAGGTGATGGGCGGCGACTTCCGGCCGATCGTGCTGGGTGAGGTCTTCCGCCGCTTCCCGGACTTCCTGGACCAGCAGAAGGCGCAACGACAGCGGCTGCACATCGGCTTCCGCATCAACGGCCGGCGCGACGGTGGAGCAGACCGCTACCTCGTCCACGTCGTCGACGGCGAGTGCACGGTCGAGACCGATCCGGCCGCGGAGGTCCGGCGTGACGCGACGCTGCTGCTGGACGGTCCCGACTTCCTCCGCCTGGTCACCGGCCACGTCAACCCGGTGCGGGCACTGGTGGCGGGCCGGCTCCGGCTCAAGGGCGACCGCGCCAAGGCGCTCGCGTTCAACGCGGTGATGAACCCGCCCCGGCCCCGGTGAGGCGCTGGACGCCGACAGGGGAAGGGGCGAGGATCGGCCCATGCGCAGCACGATGCAGGACTTCCCCCTGACGATCGGGTCGATCCTCCGGCACGGCACCACCGTCCATCCCACGGCCGAGGTGCAGACGGCGACCCCCGACGGCTCCCGGTCGAGGAGCTACGCCGAGCTGGGCGGCCGGGTCGCCCAGCTGGCCGCAGGGCTCCGCGAGCTCGGCGTCGACGCGGACCAGCGGGTCGCCACCTTCCAGTGGAACAACGCCGAGCATCTCGAGGTCTACCTCGCCGCGCCGTCGATGGGCGCCGTGCTGCACACGCTGAACATCCGGCTCTTCCCCGAGCAGCTCGTCTACGTCGCCAACCACGCCGAGGACCGCATCGTCGTCGTCGACGACTCCCTGGTCGGGCTGCTCTCCCAGCAGCTGCCGAAGATGCCGACGGTCACCCACGTCCTCGTCGCGGGCCCCGACGCGGCGGCGACCGACCTCGAACCGCTCCGGGCGGCGGGCAAGGAGGTGCTGCTCTACGAGGACGTGCTGGCGGGGCGACCGACCGAGTTCTCCTGGCCCGAGATCGACGAGCGCGACGCCGCGGCGATGTGCTACACCAGCGGCACCACCGGCAACCCGAAGGGCGTCGTCTACAGCCATCGCTCGGCCTGGCTGCACTCCGCGGCGGTGACCAGCGGCAACGTCAGCGGCCTCACCTTCACCGACCGGGTGCTGCCCATCGTGCCGATGTTCCACGCCAACGCCTGGGGTCTGCCCTACGCGGCGATGATGAGCGGGGCGTCCTTGTGCATGCCCGACCGGTGGCTGCAGGCCGAGCCACTGGTGCGGTTCATGCAGGAGAGCGCCCCCACGGTCTCCGGGGCCGTCCCGACCGTGTGGAACGACGTGCTGCGCCATCTCGACGAGCACCCGGACGTCGACGTGAGCACCCTGCGGCTGGTCCTCTGCGGCGGCTCGGCCGTGCCGGTGTCGCTGCAGAAGGCGCTGCAGGAGCGGCACGGCATCCTGATGCGGCAGGCGTGGGGGATGACCGAGACCTCGCCCGTGGCCAGCGCCGGCATCCCGCCGCTCGACGCCGACGGCGAGGAGTACTGGCGCTACCGCGGCGGCCAGGGCCGGTTGCTCGCCGGGGTCGAGGGCCGGATCGTCGACGACCACGGCAACGCCCTGCCGTGGGACGGCACCGCGGTCGGGGAGGTGGAGGTGCGCGGCCCGTGGGTCACCGCGGAGTACTACGCCACCGACGACCCCGACGCCGCGGCGAAGTTCGACGACGGCTGGCTGCGCACCGGTGACGTCGGCACGATCGACCGGCTCGGCTACATCACGCTCACCGACCGTGCCAAGGACGTGATCAAGTCCGGCGGCGAGTGGATCTCCTCGGTCGACCTCGAGAACGCCCTGATGGCCCACGAGGACGTGGTCGAGGCGGCCGTGGTCGGCATCCCCGACGAGAAGTGGCAGGAGCGCCCGCTGGCGAGCGTCGTACTCCGCGAAGGAGCCACGGTCACGCCCGAGGCGCTGCGCGACTTCCTGGCCGGGAGCTTCGCGAGGTGGCAGCTGCCCGACGCCTTCGCGTTCATCGACGCGGTCCCGCGCACCTCGGTCGGCAAGTTCGACAAGAAGGTGATCCGCAAGTGGTACGCCGATGGCGGGCTCGACGTGCGGCGCGGCGACCGGGCCGAGACTCCCGCGGACCTGCCTGAGGACAGGCCCGGCGTCACAGCAGGTGGCGCAGCGGGTTGAGGATCAGCTCGGTGAAGCGGCGGTAGATGTCGCGGCTCTCCCACTCCGCCTCGGAGAGCTCGTGGCAGTGGGACAGGTCGGTCTCGAAGATCCGCTCCATCTCAGCCGCGACGTCGCGGTCGATGATCTCCACGTTGATCTCGTAGTTGCCGGTCATGCTGAGCCGGTCGACGTTGGCGGTGCCGATCGTCGACCAGCTGCCGTCGATCGTGGCGGTCTTGGCGTGCACCATCGCGTCGCGGAACCGGAAGATGCGGATGCCGGCCGCGAGCATGCGGGAGTAGTAGCCCCGGGAGATCCAGTCCATCACGATGTGGTTGGACTTCGCCGGCAGCACGAGCCGTACGTCGACCCCGCGCTGCGCCGCCAGCGCCAGCTCGTCGACGAAGGCCTCGTCGGGGATGAAGTAGGCGTGGGTCATCCAGATGTTGCGGCTGGCCCGGTTGATCGCCTCGATGTACATCGCCCGGATCGGGAAGATCCACAGTCGCGGGATGTTGCGCTGCACCCGGATCTGCGGCTCCCACACGGACGCCGTCTGCAGCAGCAGCGGCGGCTCGTTGCGGCGGAAGCGCTTGGTGCGGTGCAGGTTCCAGAAGTCGGCGAAGGCCCGGCGCAGGTCGTGGACCGCGGGCCCGGTGATCCGGCAGTGCGTGTCGCGCCACTCGGTGGCGTAGGCCGAGCCGAGGTTGTAGCCGCCGACGAACGCGACGTCCTCGTCGACGACGAGGATCTTGCGGTGGTCACGTCCGTAGTGCCGCAGGTCGAAGAAGCGCCAGCCGGCGCCGTACACCGGGTAGGGCAGCACCCGCACCTCCGGCGGGAAGTGCCGGAAGACCGGGGAGACCACGAGATTGGCGAACTTGTCGTAGATCACGTAGACGTCGACGCCGCGTGCGGCCGCCTCGCAGACCGCGCGCTTGAAGCGCTCGCCCACCTCGTCGGCCTTCCAGATGTAGGTCTCCAGGAGGACCTGCCGGCGGGCGCCCTCGATGGCGGCGAGCATGTCGGCGTAGAGGTCGGTGCCCGACGTGTAGGTGGTCACCGTGCCGGCGCCCACCCGCATCTCCGCGGGGGAGCGGGTCGGGAACGGCTTCGGCCTCTTGTTGCGGCGGCGGTAGGAGTCGACCACGGTCAACCCGGCCGCCAGCGCCAGCTGCACCCCGAAGACGGCCAGCAGCACCCGACGCAGCCACCTCAGCAGCCGCTCGCTGGTCGTGCCCCAGGTCGCCACGGCGCCCAAGATAGCGGTCGGCAGGGACTGTCGGTGGGCCCGTCTAGGCTGGATCACATGCGTCCAGTCACCGACCTCGAGCGCCGGGTCGCGCCGTTCGAAGTGGTCTCCGAGTTCCGACCGTCCGGCGACCAGCCGGCGGCGATCGCCGAGATCAGCAGGCGCGTCAACGCCGGCGAGCAGGACGTCGTCCTGCTCGGTGCGACCGGCACCGGCAAGACCGCCACGGTGGCCTGGGTCGCCGAGCAGGTGCAGCGGCCGATCCTGGTGATGCAGCCCAACAAGACGCTCGCGGCCCAGTTCGCCAACGAGCTGCGCCAGCTGATGCCGAACAACGCGGTGGAGTACTTCGTCTCCTACTACGACTACTACCAGCCCGAGGCCTACGTCCCGCAGACCGACACCTACATCGAGAAGGACTCCTCGATCAACGACGAGGTCGAGCGGCTGCGCCACTCCGCCACCAACTCGCTGCTCACCCGGCGTGACGTGATCGTCGTCTCGACGGTCTCCTGCATCTACGGCCTGGGCACGCCGCAGGAGTACGTCGACCGGATGCTGCGCCTGCGCGTCGGGGCCGAGCTCGACCGCGACGAGGTGCTGCGCCGGCTCGTCAACATCCAGTACACCCGCAACGACCTGTCGTTCACCCGGGGCACCTTCCGGGTCCGCGGCGACACCCTGGAGATCTTCCCGGTCTACGAGGAGATGGCCGTCCGGGTGGAGTTCTTCGGTGACGAGATCGAGCGGATGATGACCCTGCACCCGGTCACCGGCGAGGTGATCACCGAGGACGAGGAGCTCTACGTCTTCCCGGCGACCCACTACGTCGCCGGGCCGGAGCGCATGGAGCGGGCGATCCGCGGCATCGAGGCCGAGCTCGAGGAGCAGGTCGCGATGTTCGAGCGGCAGGGCAAGCTGCTGGAGGCCCAGCGGCTGCGGATGCGCACGACCTACGACATCGAGATGATGCGCCAGGTCGGCTCGTGCTCCGGCATCGAGAACTACTCGATGCACATCGACGGCCGCAGCCGTGGTTCGGCGCCGAACTGCCTGCTCGACTACTTCCCCGAGGACTTCGTGCTGGTCGTCGACGAGTCCCACGTCACGGTGCCGCAGATCGGCGGCATGTACGAAGGCGACATGTCCCGCAAGCGCAACCTCGTCGACTTCGGCTTCCGGCTTCCGAGCGCGATGGACAACCGCCCGCTGCGGTGGGAGGAGTTCCTCGACCGCATCGGGCAGACGATCTACCTCTCCGCCACGCCCGGTGACTACGAGCTGGCCAAGGGCGGTGGGCGCGACAACGTGGTGGAGCAGATCATCCGGCCCACCGGCCTGGTCGACCCCGAGGTCGTGGTCAAGCCGACGAGGGGCCAGATCGACGACCTGATCCACGAGGTCAATTTGCGGGTGGAGCGCAACGAGCGGGTGCTGGTCACCACGCTGACCAAGAAGATGGCCGAGGACCTGACCGACTACCTGCTCGAGAACGGCGTCCGCACCCGCTACCTGCACTCCGAGGTCGACACGCTCAAGCGCATCGAGCTGCTGCGCGACCTGCGGCTCGGCGAGTACGACGTGCTCGTCGGCATCAACCTGCTGCGCGAGGGCCTCGACCTTCCCGAGGTCTCGCTCGTGGCGATCCTCGATGCCGACAAGGAAGGCTTCCTGCGCTCCGACAAGTCGCTGATCCAGACCATCGGCCGGGCCGCGCGCAACGTCTCCGGCCAGGTGGTGATGTACGCCGACCGGATCACCCCGTCGATGGAGAACGCCATCGACGAGACCAACCGCCGCCGCGCCA
This sequence comes from Marmoricola sp., assembly GCA_036518175.1. Lineage (GTDB taxonomy): Bacteria > Actinomycetota > Actinomycetes > Propionibacteriales > Nocardioidaceae > Marmoricola. The sequence goes on along the minus strand of DATDNR010000137.1, from coordinate 23,108 downwards.
AGCAGGTCGCCTACAACACGGCCAACGGCGTCGACCCACAGCCGCTGCGCAAGAAGATCGCCGACATCACCGACATGCTGGCCCGCGAGGACGAGAACACCCAGGAGCTGCTGGCCACCTGGCAGGGCACCGGCGCCCGCGGCGACCGCTCCAAGAAGGCCCCGGTGCCGGGGCTGTCGCGGATGAAGGAGCAGGCCGGCCCCGACGTCGCCGCGCTGCCCTCCAGCGACCTCGCCGACCTGGTGCACCAGCTGACCGAGCAGATGCACCACGCCGCCGCGGAGCTGCAGTTCGAGGTCGCCGCCCGGCTGCGCGACGAGATCTCCGAGCTCAAGAAGGAGCTGCGGCAGATGATGGCCGCCGGCGTGAAGTGAGCCCGCGATGACGGCCGGACTCGGTCCCGAGGAGCTGCTGCGTCACTGCCTGGCCAAGCCCGGCGCCTGGGCGGACAACCCGTGGGAGCACGAGCACCCGGTGGTCAAGGTCGGGCCGGAGGAGGCCGGCAAGATCTTCGCCTTCATCGGCTCCGACGGCGTCGGGGTCAAGGCCGGGGCCAGCCGGGACGTGGCCGACGAGTGGCTGCAGCGCTACCCGGAGGACGCCTCGGTGATGGCCTACATCGGGCGGTCCGGGTGGAACGACCTCCGCACCGGTGGCGCGATCCCCGACGAGGAGATCCTCGAGGCGATCGACGCCTCCTACGCGCTCGTCGTGTCGAAGCTGCCGAGGAAGCACCGCCCGGTCGGCTGGGACGGCTGAGCCTCAGCGGCGCGCCGGACCGCTGCGGAGGGTCAGTCCGACGAGGCGGGCGATGACCAGGCCGATGTAGAACACCCCGGTCACCTCCTCCACGATGGCCAGCGACCGGGCGTGCGCCAGGGAGGGCGCGATGTCGGACAGGCCGGTGTTGCTCAGCGTGGTGAAGGAGAGGAACAGCATCGTGAACCAGCCGACGTCGCCGGGGCCGGCGCCGGCGTAGGAGCCCGGCCACAGGACCTGCACGACGACGTAGAGGTAGGAGAAGCCCCAGGCGACCACGGTGAACGCCGCGGCGGTGGCGAAGAGGTCGTCGGCGGTCACCCGCTCGTCGTCGAAGAGGTAGCGGATCTGGCCGTAGGAGACGTAGAAGTAGAACGGCGCGTGGAAGCAGGCGCTGGCCAGCACGATGCCCTCGTTGCCCGGTGCGATCGCCTCGAGGACTCCCAGCACGAGGGCCGGCAGGCCCAGGCAGAACGCCACCACGTTGAGCGCCGGAGTACGACGCACCGCCCACAGCGCGAACGCCACGACCACCATCTCGATGACGTTCAGCAGCGCCACCCCGGTGCGGCTGGTGGACAGGAACGGGTAGGACAGCACCGCCAGCAGCTGCGCCAGCAGCAGCACCGCCGACGGGTGCCGCATCACCAGTGCTCTCACCGGCCGAGCTCCCGGCCCCGGCGGCGCTCGAGCTTGCGCCGCTTCTGCTCGACGAGCTGCTGCTTGTTGGTCGCGACCCGCAGGAAGTTGACGAGGGTGATGATCGAGACGAAGAGCGGCCACGGGAAGCCAGGCTCGAAGCCGCCGTCGTGCAGCGCGGAGAAGAGCCAGATCGCCCAGGTGATCAGTGAGGCCACCAGGAAGCTGAAGAACGATTCGCGGCGGTCCGACCGGTAGGCCTCGAGAGCCTCCCGGCGCAGGTCTGCGGAGGCCGAGTCCGGCACCAGGTCACGCAGGGGCGGCACCAGCTCGCCCATGGTCTTGCTCGCCTGCACGGTCGTGACGCGGGCGTCGTACTCCTCCCGGTCCAGCCGCCCGTCGGCGTAGGCGTCGCCGAGCGTGTCGAGCGCGACCGAGCGGTCGGCGTCGGACGCGCGGAGGCGGGCGTTCGCGGCGTCGCGCGGGTCCCGGCTGAAGCGGTCCCAGGGCACCTGGGCGGGCTGGCTCACCTTTCGGAGTCTAGGTGGACCACGGGGCCGTACCATGCTCGAACGGGCGGGCCGCCGGCATGTCGGGGGTCCGAGGACAGGGAGGGCGCACGTCGGTGTTCGGCGCGAACGCGAGGCAGCGGAGGCTGCCCGGGCCGGTGAAGCGGAGTGGCTGAGGCCCGGAGCTGGGGGCTGGTCAACGTCGTGCTCGGAGTCGTGCTCGTCGCGCTCGTGGCGGCCACCGCCTTCTTCGTCAGCCAGGCCCCGGGGCAGGACCCCGGCAGGGTCTCGGCGCAGCGCGCCTCCGACGAGTACGCCGCCCTCACCGCCGCCGCCGGCAGGGAGGCCCAGGCGTTCCTCACCGTGGACTACCGCCACCTGGATCCCACAGCCCGGGCGGTGCTCGCCGGTGCGACGGGGAGGTTCCGCACCGAGTACGCCAAGGGCCTGGTGCACCTGCGCGCCGCCGCACGACACAGCAGGGCCCGGTCGACGGGCAGGGTCCGCGTGCTGGGCATCGGCCAGCTCGACGCCCGTTCGGCGGTCGTCTACGTCGCGGCCGACAGCACCGTCTCCAACACCAGCACCGGCCACGAGCCACAGCCGCGCTACTACCGCCTCCGGCTGGACATGAAGCGCGTCCACGGGGCGTGGCGCACCGCCGACCTGAGTTTCGTCTCATGAGCGATCGCGCGCCGTCGTCCGGCGAGCACCCGTCGTTCCTGGGCAGCGGCCGGCTCGCCGTCGTGCTCCTGGTCCTCGTGGTCCTGGCGGTGGTGGCCTGTGGCTGGGCGCTCGCGCGCGCCCAGCAGGCTCCGGCCGGCGTCGGGGGCGCGATCCGGTCGACAACCGCTCGCACGACCGGCATGGCTGCGGCGACGCGGCTGACCGAGAAGGCGCTGTCGTACCGGTGGAACACGTTCGGCGCCGACATGCGGAGCGCCGAGGCCGGCATGACGCCCGACTTCCGTGCGCAGTACGCCCGGTCGATGGCCAAGGTGCGCGAGCAGACCATGAGCGACCACGTCCGGCTGCGGGCCAGCGTGGTGGCGTCGTCGGTCGTCTCCGCGGACGACCACGAGGTCGAGGCGCTGGTCTTCGTCAACCAGGTCACCGCCACGAAGGGCTCCGCCCAGCGTCGGGTGGACCAGAACCGCGTGCTGGTCACGCTGGCGCGTGGCGCGGGAGACTGGCAGATATCGCAGATGAAGGTGTTCTGACCCAGACCAGCACGCGTTGCAGCCGGCGGGCTCCGGCGGAGAGGATCAGCAGTGACGATCGAGACCGACATGCTCATCGTCGGTGCCGGACCGGCAGGCCTCTTCGGGGCCTACTACGCGGGCTTCCGCGGCTTCTCCGTCACGGTGGTCGACTCCCTGCCCGAGCTGGGTGGGCAGGTCTCCGCGCTCTACCCGGAGAAGGAGATCCTCGACGTCGCGGGCTTCCCGATGGTCAAGGGCCGCGAGCTGGTCGACGAGCTGGTGAGGCAGGCGGCGACCGCGAACCCGACCTACCTGCTGGACCGCACCGTGACCTCGCTGCGCACCGACGCCGAGAAGGGCGTCGACGTCGAGCTCGACGACGGCACCCGCATCTTCGCCAAGGTGGTGGTGATCACCGCAGGCATCGGCAAGTTCACCCCGCGTCGGCTGCCTGCCGGTGAGGGATGGGAGGGCCGTGGGCTGGTCTTCTTCGTGCCCACCTTCGACGGCTACGCCGACAAGGACATCGTCATCATCGGCGGCGGGGACAGCGCCTTCGACTGGGCCCACCACCTGCACCCGATCGCCCGGTCGGTGACGGTGGTGCACCGCCGCGACCGGTTCCGGGCCCACCAGGCCACGGTCGACGCGGTGCTGGCCAGCAGCGCCGAGGTCGTCGTCAACGCGGAGGTCACCCAGATCATCGGCGAGGAGCACGTCGAGAAGGTGGAGATCACCAGCAAGTCCGGTGAGGTGCGCACGGTGCCGGCGCAGGCGGTGATCGCCGCCCTGGGGTTCGTCGCCGACCTGTCCGCGATGGCGGACTGGGGGCTGGAGTTCGAGAACCGGCACATCAAGGTCGACAGCGCGATGCGCACCAACCTGCCCCGGGTCTTCGCGGCGGGCGACATCACCGAGTACGACGGCAAGGTGCGCCTGATCGCCACCGGCTTCGGCGAGGTCGCCACGGCGGTCAACAACGCGGCCGTCGTGATCGATCCCGGGGCCCACGTGTTCCCGGGACACTCGAGTGAGGGGTCGTAGATGGCCGGCGGGCGTGACGCCGTACGGATGGACGAGCAGGAGGTCACCGACTTCCTCGCGAGCCACCGGAAGGTGCAGGTGGCCACCATCGGTCGCGACGGCACCCCGCACCTGTCGACGCTCTTCTACGTGCTCGACGAGGGCCGGATCGCGTTCTGGACCTACGCCTCCTCGCAGAAGGTGGTCAACCTGCGCCGCGACCCGCGCATCAGCTGCCTCGTCGAGGACGGCGAGGACTACTTCGAGCTGCGGGGAGTCACCGTGACCGGCAAGGCCCGGCTGCTCGAGGAGTACGACGACATCCACGCCCTCGGCACCCGGGTCGCCAGCAGGATGGCCGGCGGGGCCGACCTCGGTGACCTCGGACGCGACCTGGTCGAGCGGCAGGCCCGCAAGCGGGTGGGCGTCGTCGTCGAGCCCGACAAGGTGGCCAGCTGGGACCACCGGAAGCTGGCCGGGGTCGGCTGACCGGATGCCCGGCCCGGGTCCGGAGCCGACCGGTAGGCTGCGCTGACCGACGGCTCAGAGGGGGACTCATGTTCAAGAGCGCGGAAGAGCGCGAGGCCGAGCGCCGGGAGCGTGAGGCGCAGCGTGCGCGCGAGGACGCGGCTCGGGCGGAGCGGGAGAGGCAGGCGCAGGAGGCCCGCGCACGGGCGGCCTTCCTGGCGACCCCGATCGGCGCGGCGACGGCGGCCAAGGAGGAGGGGCAGACCTTCCTCGAGGTCCAGCTCGAGGTCGGCGGCCATGTCGGCAGTGCCGGGTTCGGGAGCATCGACGGTCGGCGCACCGAGGCGAGCTCCGCGGCGACGCTCGCGGAGATCGAGCGGGTCGGCTGGCGCCTCGAGCACGCCAGCTACTTCTTCATGGTCACGGGGGAGACCAGCACCGCCCGCGTCTTCATGAGCGGAGAGGCGACCGCCGTCAGCGGCGTCACGGTCGGCGTCTACCTCTTCCGCAACACCGCCGTCGCTCCCGCGCCGGTGGGGTGATGAGGCACCGCCGACGCATCGCCGCCAGCGGGCCGACGGCCGGTCAGTGCCCCACTCCAGAGCAGTGCGCGGGATAGCGGAGTGACCCGGACAGGCGCCGCTCCACGACGAGACGTGTGAGCTCCACCAGGGGCACGACGTCGGTCAGCAGATGGCGACCTTCGATCGCGGCGTCGTGGAAGTCCCGCCACATGTGCTCCGCGGCCTCGAGGTCCGCGAACGGATGGCCGGTGCGGGTCCTCACCCGGTGCAGGCAGACGTCGAGCGGCGGCAGGAGCACTGCGTAGTCGAGGTGGTCCAGGCCCGACCGGTCGAGGAACGCGGGCAGGAGCCACGGCCCGACGACACCGTCGTAGACGACGTCGCAGTGTCCCACGAGTCGTCCGGACGCCGCCGCGGCGGCTTCGACGACCGCGACGTTCTGCTCGTGCGACTCCGGCAGCCACGGGGGAATCGCGCCCCGGCGCAGGAACCCGAAGAAGTCGTCGCCGGGCACCAGCGCGCTGCGATGCCCGTGCTCGGCGAGGAGCGCCGCCACGGTCGACTTCCCCGCGCCGGGAGGACCGGTGACCACCAGCAGATCGCCCATGATCCTCATCCTTGCCCGAGCTGGTCGAGCCGATGCTGCAGGAACCTCCTGACGGCCGCCTCGGTGGTCAGCGAGATGGCCCGCTCGTAGGCGACCGCTGCCTCTCGGAGCCGACCGGCGTCGGCGAGGAGCTGCGCCCGTGTCGCCCACGCCGGCTGGAACCTGTCGATCAGCGGCTGCTCGAGGTCGAGTTCGGCGAGGCCGGCCTCCGGACCGTCGACGTGCGCACGCGCTGCGGCGAGGGCGACCCGGGCACCGAGCGTGGGCGCGGCCCGGACGAGTGCCCGGTTGAGCTGCAGGACCCCCGGCCAGTCCACGGCCCCGGAGACGCGCCTTGCTGCCTGGGCGGACTGCAGGGCCGCCTCGAGCTGGAAGCGGCCGATCGTCTCGCCCGCCCTCGAGCGGATCTCCGTCGCCCTCCGCAGGAGCCGCTCGCCGTCGGCGATCAGCTCCGGATCCCACCGCGCGACGTCCTGCTCCTCGAGCGGGACGAAGACCCCGTCAACCTCCCGCGCCGCGGCCCTGGATGCCGCGAAGCAGATCAGCGACGCGAGGCCGCACGCCTCGGCGTCGTCGAGCAGTGAGGCCAGCAGCACTGCCAGGTAGCGCGCCTCGTCGGCGAGGGAGGTCCGCTCCTGTGCGCCGGACACCTGCCACTCGATCGCGTAGGCGCCGTAGACCGCCTCCAGCACGGCGTCGCGGCGCGTCGGGAGGTCGGCGAGAGTGGGCACGGTGAACGGGATCCCCGTGTCGCGGATCCGGCGCTTGGCCCGCACCAGGCGCTGGGCCAGGGCGGTGCGCGGCAGCGCGAACGCCGTCGCGATGCGGCCGGCGTCGATGCCGAGCACCGTGTTCAGCATGAGCGGGGTGCGCACCGTCCGGTCGATCGCGGGGTGGGCACAGACGAACAGCAGCTCGAGCCTCTTGTCGGGGATCGCGTCCGGGTCGATGGCGGTGACGACGGCCAAGCGGCGGTCGTCGGCCTGGTCGATCGGCACCGACGTGCGCACACCCGCCGACCCCAGCACGTCGCGCTGGCGGTTGCGGGCGACGGTGAGCAGCCAGGCCTCCGGGTTGCGCGGGATGCCGGTCTCCGGCCAGGTCCGCAGCGCCCTCTCGAACGCGTCCCCGACCACGTCCTCGGCCAGCGAGATGTCGCGGGTGCTCGCGGCCAGGAGGGCGATGAGGCGTCCGTACGAGGTGCGGGCGACCTCGGCCGCCCGCACCCGCACCTCTGTCTCGCCCGCCATCACGCCCCGGGGAAGGTCCACTGGGTCCAGGCGCCGTCGACGAACCGCGTCGCGGTCGGACGGATCTCGACGTCGCCGTACCGGGCGGACGGGGCCTGCTCGGCCCAGGCGATCGCGGCATCGAGGTCGGCCACGTCGATCACGAAGGTGCCGCCGAGCTGCTCCTTGGTGTCGGCGAACGGTCCGTCCTGGACCATCAGCTCGCCGGTCTTGCGGCTGATCGTGGTCGTTGCCGAGCTGGGCGCGAGCACCTCGGCCGAGATCAGCACGCCGGCGTCCTCCAGCGCCTTCGCATAGCTGTCGAAGGCGGCCATCCCCTCGGTGAGGGCCTCCTCGCCGAGCTCCTCGGCGGTCATCTCCGGGTAGTGCAGCAGCAGGGTGTAACGCATGTGTCCATCCTTTCTCGTGAACCGGTCGTTCGAGGAGATGACGGACGAGGAAGCCGCCGATCGACACCCGAGGGCATGCCTCGCGCGCGGACCCGGTGGACAGCCGGTCTAGGCTGACAGTCCCCAACTGCACCACAGGGGCACGTTCCAGTCGGATCTCACACGAGTTGCACCGGAGGCGGGCCGTTGCGCATCGCACTGCTGTCCTACCGCAGCAAGCCCCACTGTGGAGGACAGGGCGTCTACGTCCGCCACCTGAGCAGGGAGCTCGTCGCGCTCGGCCACGAGGTCGAGGTGTTCTCCGGGCAGCCCTACCCGGAGCTCGACGACGGCGTCCGGCTGACCCGGGTGCCGAGTCTGGACCTCTACCGCGAGCCGGATCCCTTCCGGTTCGTCCGGCCCTGGGAGTTCCGCGACCTCGTCGACGCCCAGGAGTTCGCAATCATGTGCACCGCGGGCTTTCCCGAGCCCCGCACCTTCGGCAAGCGCGTACGACGGGTCCTCGCCGATCGTGCCGGCGAGTTCGACATCGCCCATGACAACCAGGTCCTGGCCCACGGCATCGCCGCGATCGAGCAGCTCGGGCTGCCCGTCATCACCACCCTGCACCACCCGATCACCTTCGACCGGCGCGTCGACATCGCCGCCGCCACCAGCTGGCGCAGGAAGCTGACGCTGCGCCGCTGGTACGGCTTCCTGCGCATGCAGGGCCACGTCGCCCGCCGGGCCCGCTGGATCCTCGTGCCCTCGGAGTCCTCCAGGCGCGACGCCGCGAAGGACTTCGGGATCGACCCGGCGCGGATGCAGGTGGTGCCGCTGGGCGTGGACGACTGCTTCGTGCCGCCGACGCTGCCACGGGTGCCCGGCCGCATCGTCGCGATGGCCAGCGCGGACGCGCCCATGAAGGGCATCGCCACCTTGCTCGAGGCGTTCGCCAAGCTGCGCACCGAGCGTGAGGTCGAGCTGGTGCTGGTCACCCGCCCGATCCCCGGCGGCCGCACGGAGCAGCTGATCGACCAGCTGGGCATCGGTGGCCACGTGCGCTTCGTGCACGGCATCAGCGACGCCGAGCTCGTCGAGGTGATGGGCTCGGCGGAGATCGCCTGCGTACCGTCCCTCTACGAGGGCTTCTCGCTGCCGACCGCGGAGCTGATGGCGTGTGAGACGCCCCTGGTGGTCAGCCGTGCCGGGGCGATCCCGGAGGTGGTCGGGCCCGACGGCCTGTGCGCGGACCTCGTGTCTCCCGGCGACGTCGGTGAGCTCACCCGCGCGCTGGCCGACCTGCTCGACGACCCCGAGCGTCGAGCGCGGATGGGTCGCGCGGGCCGGGCACGGGCGCAGCAGCTGTTCAGCTGGCGGGCGGTCGCGAAGGCGACCGCCGCGGCCTATGAACGCGTGATCGCGGACTTCGCGGAGGAGAAGGGGACTGGCAGGTGCTGACCGTTGACTTCGACCGGCTCGGGCTCGAGCCCGGTGATCGGGTGCTCGACATGGGCTGCGGTGCCGGCCGGCACGCCTTCGAGATGTACCGCCGCGGTGCGGACGTAGTCGCCTTCGACCAGGACGCCGACGAGCTGGCCGGCGTACTCGAGCTCTTCGGGGCGATGAAGGAGGCCGGTGAGGTGCCCGCGGGTGCCGAGGCCGACATCAAGCAGGGCGACGCGCTGGCGCTGCCGTTCGCCGACGGCGAGTTCGACCGGGTGGTGGCCGCCGAGGTGCTCGAGCACATCCCCGACGACACCACCGCGATCGCCGAGCTGGTCCGGGTGCTGCGACCGGGCGGGACGATGGCGGTCACCGTGCCGCGCTGGCTGCCCGAGCGGGTCTGCTGGGCGCTCTCCGCGGAGTACCACGAGGTGGAGGGCGGTCACGTCCGCATCTACACACCGCGCGAGCTGATCGAGAAGCTGTGCCGGGCAGGCCTGCGCTTCGAGGGCAGGGCCCACGCCCACGGGCTGCACTCGCCGTACTGGTGGCTCAAGTGCGCCGTCGGTGTCGACAACGACAGGCATCCGCTGGTGCGGGCCTACCACCAGCTGCTCGTCTGGGACATCATGCGGACGCCGGGCGTCAGCCGCCTCACCCGCGGAGCCGAGGTGGTGCTCGACCCGCTGATCGGCAAGAGCATGGTGCTCTACCTCCGCAAGCCGCAGTGACCGACGTCGTGGTCCCCGCCGTCGAGGGAGTGCTCACCGAGGCCCAGGTCGCCGAGACCGCCGCGTCGATCGCGACCGTCCAGGAGCCCAGCGGCGCGATCCCCCTGGCGCCGGGGCAGCACGCCGATGCCTGGAACCACGTCGAGGCGGCGATGGCTCTGCTCGTCGGCGGTGAGCTGATCGCCGCCGAGCGGGCCTACGACTGGCTGCTGGCGACGCAGCGAGGCGACGGCTCCTGGCCGATGAAGACCGTGCGCGGCGAGGTCGCGGACCCCAGTGGGGAGACGAACATGGCGGCCTACCTCGCGGTCGGCGTGTGGCACCACTGGCTGCTGCGCGAGGACCGTGCCTTCGTCGCGCGGATGTGGCCGGCGGTCCGACGCGCCCTGGACTTCGTGGTCGGCATGCAGCTGCCCTTCGGCGGCATCGCCTGGTCGCAGGAGTGGCTGGACGGCGAGCCCGCGAAGGTCAACCAGGAGGCGCTCCTCGCGGGATCCTCCAGCATCTACCAGTCGCTGCGCGCCGGCGTCGCACTGGCCGAGCTGATGGACGAGCCGCAGCCCGAGTGGGAGCTGACGGGCGGCCGCCTGGGTCACGCCGTACGCCGCCACCGCGAGCTGTTCGCCGACAAGAGCACCTACTCGATGGACTGGTACTACCCGGTCCTCGGCGGCGCCGTCCGCGGTGCCGAGGCCGTGGTGCTGCTCGAGGAGCGCTGGGACGACTTCGTGGTGCCGGACCTGGGCATCCGCTGCGTCGATACCAACCCGTGGGTCACCGGAGCGGAGACCTGCGAGCTGGCCATGGCCCTTGCCGCGGTCGGTGACCAGCAGCGGGCACTGCGCCTGTTCGCCGACATGCAGCACCTGCGCCACGAGAGCGGCAGCTACTGGACCGGCTGGGTCTTCCCCGACGACGTCTTCTGGCCGGACGAGCAGACCACCTACACCGCCGCCGCCGTGGTCCTCGCCGCTGACGAGCTGTCGCGCACCACGCCGGCCTCGGCGATCATGCGAGGCGACAGCCTCCCGCCGCTGGAGGAGATCGCCCTCGAGTGCGACTGCGCGATGGCGAGGCGCGTCTAGTCGACCGGGTCGCCCGCGTCGCCCGTCGTACGCCGCAGCCAGCGCATCGAGCCGACGGTCTGCACCGGAGTGAAGCAGCCGCTGTCCACGGCACGCAGCCAGACGTGGTACGGCGCCTGCCCGCCGTCCTCGGGCCGCTCGAAGACGTCGTGGATCACCAACGCGCCCCCGGGCTGCACCCAGTGCGCGAACCCGGAGTAGTCGTTCTGCGCGTGCACCTCGGCGTGGCCGCCGTCGATGAACAGCAGTGACAGCGGCGTGCGCCAGTGGCGCGAGACGGTGGTCGACCGGCCGACGACCGCGACCACCTGCTCCTCCAGGCCGGCCCGGGCGATGGTCCGGCGGAAGGTGGGGAGCGTGTCCATCAGCCCGGACTCCTCGTCGACGAGCGTCGGGTCGTGGTGCTCCCAGCCCGCCTGGTTCTCCTCGGAGCCGCGGTGGTGGTCGACGGTGAAGACCGTGCCGCCGCACTCGCGGGCGGCCGCCCCGAGCCAGATCGCGGACTTGCCGCAGTAGCTGCCCACCTCCAGCGCCGGGCCGTGCGGCAGCCGTTCCCGGGCGATCCGGTGCAGCAACGCCCCCTCGTCCTCGGGCATGAAGCCCTTGGCCGCCCGGGCGTGGGGGAGGAGGTCGGCCGGGATCTGGTCCACGGCCGGGAGCCTAGCCGCCCGGCGCAGACCGGGCATGTCCGCCCGCGACCCGGCGTTCGTCCCCTAGCGTGAGGTCATGCCGCGCGTCACCTCTCACATGTCGATGTCCCTGGACGGCTTCGTGGCCGGCCCCGACCAGTCGGTCGACCAACCGCTCGGGCGAGGCGGGATGGCGCTGCACGAGTGGCACCTGCACGCCGACGAGCCAGGCTTCGAGGCCGGGATCCCCGCGCGCGACGAGCTGCTCCGGCCGATGGGTGCCTACGTGATGGGCCGCAACATGTTCGGGCCGATCCGGGGCCCGTGGGACACGGACTGGCGCGGCTGGTGGGGTGAGGAGCCGCCGTACCACGCGCCGGTCTTCGTGCTCACCCACCATCCGCGTGAACCGGTCGAGATGCGGGGCGGGACGACCTTCCACTTCGTCACCGAAGGGTTCGAGGCCGCCCTCGCGCAGGCGAAGGCGGTCGCCGGTGACCAGGATGTCGACATCGCCGGCGGCGCGTCCACCGTGCGGCAGGCCCTCGCTGCCGGAGCGGTCGACGACCTCCACCTCGACATCGTGCCGGTGCTCCTCGGCGACGGCGAGAGCATGTTCACCGGCCTCACCGACCTGCACCTCGAGCCGCGGTCCGTCGTGCACTCGCCCCACGCGACGCATGTCCACTACGTGGTCGGCTAGTTCCGCACTGGCTGGACGCGCGGAGCCGCCGGTCGGGCGGCTGAGCTGAGGAGAGGGGGAGGCTTGGGACGCACCGGCGAGGCGTTCGCGGAGTGGCTGACGGAACCGTCCACGGTCGTGTCCGCCGTACTGCTCGTGATGGGACTGTTGTTCGTCGGGATGGAGTCCCAGTCGCAGAACTGGGTCTACTACACGGGCGAGCACACGACCGGGACCGTCAGGGGCGGCATCGTCTACTACCAGGTGGGCGGGGAGACCTACACCCAGGACGACCCGCATGCGTCGCCGTCGTCGAGCGGGGAGAAGGTCACCGTCTACTACCGCGCGGGCGATCCCGCGACCGCCGAGCTGGATCAGCCGGTGCGCTGGATCGAGGGCGCGGCGATGGCCGTCTGGTTCGCGGCGGCGGCGATCCTGCTGCTGGTCTCGGCCGCCCGCCGGAGAAGGGCCGAACGCCACCGCCCGCCGCAACCCGAGGGCCGGCACTGGTGGTGAACGCCCAGGACTTCGCCCGTCACGACCGCTTGGCGACGAGCTCGACCAGGGTGCCGTCGGGGCCGCGGACGACCGCGTTGCGATTGTTGTTGCCCGCATCGTGCGGTGCCGTCAGCGCGTACGCGCCAGCGGCGGTGACAGCCTCGAAGGTGGCGTCGACGTCATCGACCCAGAACACCAGCGACATGGCCGCACGCCCGGTTTCGGGATCGATCCCGTGCACCCGGTGGGCGGCTTCTGCCGTGCTGATCGCGAGGACGAAGCCACCCGCGGTCATCTCGACGTGCTCGGGCACTCCCTCCTGCGGTGTTCGGAACGACTCGGGAAGCCCGAGAACGCCCTGGTAGAAGTCCAGAGCCGTCTGGATGTCCTGCGTGAACACGTTGACCAAGCCCGAGATGACCACACGCTCACGCTAGGGGATTGCCCGATGCGCGGTCAGACCTGACGGTTGATCCTCCGAAACCCTTGCGCCTTTATTCGAACGCATGTACGATTGATCCCAGGTCCGATGGTGACAACGATGGCTGAGGCCGCGGACCTTGGAGCCCCACTGGGGGATCCGGCCCCTCACAGGCCAGCTGCCCATCAGGTGTGAGAACCCTCGCGAGTACGACGCGTGCTCGTGACCCGGAGAGTCCGGAGACGGTTCTACGCAGATGGGAGGTGCCGGCGATGCAGTCCGCGAGCCCTGGCGGTACGCCGACGCACCGGATCCTGCACGCAGCGGCGCTCATCGAGACGGCGCTGAAGGACGTGGGCGACGTGGAGCCGTTGTTCATGACCACGCGGGAGAAGGCCGAGGCACTGACCTCGCTGGCGAGGTTGCGCGATCAGCTCGCGGGCCTGCAGCTGCGCGTCATGGCCGTCGCCGACGACGTCGCCACAGAGCACGGCGCCCGCGATGTCGCGGCGTGGCTGACCCATGTGACCCGGGGTGATCGCGGTGCCACGCGCGCCGAGCAACACCTCGCCACGGCGCTGGACCGTCGTTGGAGCCAGGTCGCCGCGGCTCTGGCGCACGGACGGGTGAACCTTGCCCAGGCGAGGGTCATCGCGCACGCCCTGGACGACCTGCCGGAGACGGAGGTTCCGTCAGGAGTGCTCGACGATGCCGAGGCGCACCTGGTCGCGCTCGCCGCCGACCACACGGTCAAGGAGCTGGAGGTCCTGGGCCGCAAGATCCTCGAGGTCGTCGCGCCCGACCTCTACGAAGCCCAAGAAGCAGCGAAGCTCGAACAGGAGGAGCGGCGGGCGCGGGAGACGACGTCGCTGACGATGAAGCGTCTCGGCGACGGCTCGACCCGGATCAGCATCAAGGTCCCCGACGCTGTGGCAGCCCGGCTGCGCGGTCAGCTCGACGCCTTCACCTCACCGCGTCACCACAACCTGGTCGGCATCCACGAAGGCGACGCGATCCCGTCGCACCGCAAGGCCGGGCAGGCATTCTGCGCGCTGCTCGAAGCCGGTGATCCTGTCCGGCTGCCACTGCACGGCGGAGACGCCACCACCCTTCTGGTCACCATCAGCCTGGACTCCCTGCGCGACCGGCTGAAGGACGCCGGGGTCGCCGACAGCGAACGCATCACTGCGAGCGAGGCTCGCCGCCTCGCCTGCACCGCCTCGATCATCCCCGCGGTGCTCGGGGGCAGGGGTGAGGTGCTCGACCTGGGTCGGGCTCGCCGTCTGTTCACCCGCGCCCAACGCAAGGCGATGCAGGTGCGTGACCGGTCCTGCCGCACCGAGGGTTGCACCGTCCCGGCCGCCTGGTGCGAGGCCCACCACCGCAAGCCGTGGAGTCGCGGCGGGGCGACGGACCTGGCCGACGGGGTGCTGTTGTGCAGCTTCCATCACCACCGGGCGCACGACGAGGCCTACGACTTGACCCGTCTCCCCAGTGGGGACTACCGGTTCCACCGACGCAGGTAGGCCGATGATGCGTTGGAGCTCGTCAGCGGCGCTGCCGCCACTGGTCGTGATGCCACTCCAGCCACCGCTGCACCGCGCGGATGGTGTGCTGGCTGCGGATCGAGCTGAACACCTCGAAGGCGTGCTGAGTGCCGCGCAGCTCGTGGTAGGTCACGGTCGCCTTGGACACCTCCCGGAGCGCCCCGACGAACGCGCGCGCCTGCCGCACGTCGACCAGCGTGTCGTTGGCGCCATGCAGCACGAAGAAGTCCGGGGCGTCGGGATTGACCCGCGCGAGCGGCGAGGCGGCGACGAACTCCTCGCGGTGCTCGGTGGGGTCCTTGCGGAAGACGCGGGGGCCCAGGTACCAGTCGCGCATCACCACCGCGTGCTTGTCGCCGGTGATGCCCGCCATGTCGTAGACGCCGTAGAACGGCACGCATCCGGCCACGCTGGTGTCGGCACCTTCGAAGCCCGGCTGGTAGTCGACGTCACCAGGGGTCAGCGCGGCCAGCGCGGCCAGGTGGCCGCCGGCCGAGCCACCCGTGACGACGAGGTACGACGGATCGCCGCCGTACTCGCCGATGTGCTGGCGGGTCCAGGCGATCGCCTTCTTGACGTCGATGATCTGCGCAGGGAAGGGATGCTTCGGCGCCAGCCGGTAGTTCATCGCCACGCAGACCCAGCCGCGCGCGGCCATCCGGTTCATCAGGATGAGTCCCTGCTGCTCCTTGCTGCCGAGGACCCAGCCACCGCCGTGCACCTGCACCAGCACCGGGGCGTCCTGCAGGTCGACACCGCGGGGGCGGTAGATGTCCAGCTTCGCCCGGCGACCGCCCTCGGTGTAGGAGATGTCGCGGATCACCTCGACCTCGGGGTTCGTCAACCGGAAGGGACGCACCCAGTCCCGCAGGCCCACGAGACGGCCCTGCGCGTCCTCCTCCGACTCGACCCGGTCGAGGTAGGAGCGACCCAGCTCGCGGCCCAGCGAGCCCTCGATCTCGTCGGCGGTCGCACGCGCGCCGATGACCATCGAACCGAGAGCGGCCATGGAGCCTGCGGCGAGCGCGAGGCCGACCTTGTCGGGCCGCCCGTGTCGCCCGTGACCACCGCGCCGACCGTGACCACCGCGCCGACCGTGACCACCGCGCGCGCCGCGACCACCGCGCGCGCCGTGACCACCGCGCCGGCCACGCCACAGGAGCTCCGCCGCGGTGTCGCCGGCGGTCAGCGCCAGCAGCTGCGGCGCGAGCTCGGTGGTCAGCCAGCCGGCCACGAACGAGGCGATCGCGGTGCGCCGGCCCGCCACGGGACGCAGGGCGTTGGCGACGAACGCCGCGGTGACGGCCTGGCGAGCGGTGAACGAGCGCGACATGCGGCCACCCTAGGGGGTGGCCGGGAGCCCCTCCCGCAGCGCCCGGACCACCCCCCGCACGCTGGATACGGTCTTCGTCGGCATCGTCGCTCCCGAGATCGACGCCGGTGCCGGAGCCCCGGCCAGGAACAGGTCGGCGTGCGCCGCGGCGGCCACCGGCACGCGCTGGTCGAGGGCGCCGGGGGCCGCGACCCGCCCGTCGCCCGCGACCAGCCCGGCAGCAGCCACCGAGCGCCCGCGGGCGAGGTCGACGCTGCCGAGACGGTCGACGAGCGCTGTTGCGAGTGCCAGACCACTGGACGGTCCCGCCTGGGCGGTGGCGGCGCTGACGCTGATCCGGAACGGGAGTCGGGCGCGCAGCCCCGACGTCCGGCCGACCAGCGCCGGCACCCCGACGCCGGGGACCAGCAGTGAGGTGCCCGGAGCCAGGCGCAGGTCGATGCGCCGGCCGTCGCGCACCACGGTGAGGTCCGTGCTGCCGCCGGCAGCGCGGCCCAGCGCGTGTCCGGGTCCGCGTCGGGCAGCGGCCGCCGCCAGGGCGGTGAAGGTGCCGACCGGGACCCCGTCGAGGGCGACGATCCGGTCCCCGGTGCGCAGTGCACGCTGCGCGGCCAGGTCGGCGGTCAGTGCCACGACCAGCACACCGTCGCCGGCGAGCGAGGCCGTACGACCGGTGGCGCGGGCCGCCGCGACCGCGGCCGCAAGCCTGGTCTCCCGTGCATACGCCCGCTCGGCCGAGCGGAGGGCCGCGGCCGTCGCACCGACCGGGAGGATCCGTCCCGCCCGGAGCACCTGCTCGCCGCCCCGCAGCGCGGCGAGGCCCAGGCCGAGGACGCTCGGCTGCCGCAGCGTCACCGGGGTGGCGAGGTAGCGACCGTGCAGCCGCGAGGTGGGCACGCCGGAGACCCGCAGGCCGGCTCCGACGTCGACCGCGCGGCCGGGCTCGACGATGACCAGTGGTGGGTGGTAGAGCACCGCGGCGCCCAGCAACACCAAGAGTGTCGCGATCGCGCCGATGAGCGCCGCCGACCGGCTGCCGCGACCAGGCCAGCGTGCCGAGCGCTCCAGCGGGAGCCGTTGTTCGAGGTCGCTGGGGGCGAGTACGCCGATCACGCTGCCTCCCTCGGCACGGTCGGTGACCAGCGCGCGGCCGGGTTCCTTGCGCAGCAGCGTGACCACCGAGCTGGCGGGTGCGTCCGCCGTCACGACAGGGACCGCCTCACCGGTGCGCATCACCGAGGCCACGGCACGGGCGCGGCGCTCCGTCGGTGGGATGGCCCCGGCGTCGCGCACCACCAGCGCCCCCGCGAGCCGGCCGTCGGAGACCACCGGGTAGACCGGATGGCCGTTGCCGCGCCCGAGCACCTCGGCGAGGTCCTCGATGGTCATCTGCGGGTCGAGGGCGGTCGGTGCCGGGCTCATCAGCTGCGCCACCCGCAGGTCACCCATGACGTGCGTGGCGCGGGCGCCGAGCACCTCCTGGCGCACCGACTGGAGCAGGAACCAGCCGATCACGACGAACCACAGGCCACCGAAGGAGTTCCCGGTCAGCATCGCCACAGCGCCGACGGCGATCAGCACGAACGCGAAGGCCCGACCGGCGGCACCGGCGTACACGGTCGCTGCCTGCTGGTCACCGGACCGCCACCAGAGCAGGGCGTGCAGCAGCCGGCCACCGTCCAGCGGGAGGGCGGGGACCAGGTTGAAGACGAGCAGCAGCCCGTTGAGCCGGGCGAGGTAGTCCGGCACGCCGGTCCAGGCCCCGGAGAGCCCGAGCTGGCGACCGAGCACCGCCAAGGCGAGGAAGGCCGCGCCGAGGACGGCGGTGGTCGCCGGGCCGGCTGCCACCACGCGGAACTCCGAACCCGGGCGGGGGAGCGGCTCGTCGGCCGCGGAGACACCGCCGAAGAGCCACAGCCGGATCTCGCGGACGTGGACGCCCTCGCGCAGGGTCACCAGGGTGTGGCTGAGCTCGTGGGCCAGCACCGAGCCGAAGAACAGCACGGTGCCGACCGCCGCCATGGCCAGGTGCGCCGCGGTGGAGAGGTGCGGGTAGGAGCCCGGGAAGACTGAGTAGCCCAGCGACCAGAAGACGAGGCCGAGGATCAGCAGCCAGCTGGCGCCGACGATGACGGGAACGCCGCGGACGCGGAAGAGGACCATGATGGTGCCTGCGGCGTCAGTCCTCGACCCAGGCGTCGTCCGTGGGCACCGGGGAGAGCGGGGAGGGCTGCTTCTCGCGCCGGTGGGTCGCCGCGCTGGCCGACTCGCGTGCCAGGAACTCGCCCAGCTCGCCGATGGTGCTCATCAGCGGCGCCGGGAAGACCACGGTGGTGTTCTTGTCGACGCCGATCTCGACGATGCTCTGCAGGTTGCGCAGCTGCAGGGCCAGCGGGTGGTCCATCATCACGTCCGATGCGCTGCCCAGTGCAGTGGCTGCCAGCGCCTCGCCCTCGGCGTTGATGATCTTCGCCCGCTTCTCCCGTTCGGCCTCGGCCTGCCTGGCCATCGCCCGCTTCATGCTCTCGGGCAGCTGGATGTCCTTCAGCTCGACCAGGGTGACGTCGACTCCCCACTCGGTCGTGGTCGCGTCGAGGATCTTCCGGATGTCCTCGTTGATCCGGTCGGTCTCTGCCAGCGCCTCGTCGAGGGTGTGCTGGCCGACGACCTTGCGCAGCGTGGTCTGGGCGATCTGGTTGATGGCCGCCTGCACGTTCTCGATCGCCAGCACCGAGCGGGTCGCGTCCACGACGCGGAAGTAGGCGACGGCCGAGATGTCCACGCTGACGTTGTCGCGGGTGATGATGCCCTGCGACTGGATCGGCATGGTGACCACGCGCAGGGAGACGCGATGCAGCACGTCGGCGACCGGGATGATGAACCGCAGGCCCGGGTCGCGCTCGCCGATCAGCTTCCCGAGTCGCATCAGCACGCCACGTTCGTACTGCTTGACGATCCGGATCGAGAGCACCACCAGGGCGACGACGACGAGGGCGGCGATGGCGCCGTAGACAATGGGACTCATGGCGATCCCCTCCTCCTGCCAGCGTCATCGCCCTGCGGGGAGGGACACAGGGCCCAAGGTCCTGCGCGCCGCTCCGATGGACCCGGCAGCACCGGTTCAAGCGCCGCAGCGCGGCTCACGTGGGTGAACGGCGGGCGAACAGTGCGTGCTGACCCCTAACCCGGAGCCGCCCGGCTCGTTCGTCTGGGCATGAAGTGCGACAGGCGCGCGTTCCTCAAGGCCTCTGCGGTCCTGGGCGCGGGGGCCGTACTCGGCGGGGCGGGGACCTCCCGCCTCACCCCGGCGGCGGACGCCGCCACCCCTCTCCCGGCGCCGGACGCCTCCGGCATCGAGCACGTGGTCGTGGTGATGATGGAGAACCGCTCCTTCGACCACTACCTGGGCTGGCTGCCCGGTGCCGACGGACGTCAGGCGGGCCTCGGCTACGTCGACCGCTACGGCGTCAGGCACGAGACCCACCGGCTCACCACCTACACCGGCTGCGGGTACGCCGACCCCGACCACTCCTACGAGGGCGGACGCATCGAGCTCGACGGTGGCGCGTGCGACGGGTGGCTGAAGGCGGGCCTCAACGACGAGCTGGCGATCGGCTACTACACCCAGGACGACCTCGGCTTCCTCGGCCGGGCCGCGCCGGCGTGGACGGTCTGCGACCGCTACTTCTCCGCCGTGATGGCCGAGACCTATCCCAACCGCTTCTACATGCACGCAGCGCAGACCGACCGGCTGCACAACAGCGTCGACCGGTGCACGCTGCCGACCATCTGGGACCGTCTCGCCTCGGCGGGGCTGACCGGGCGCTACTACTTCGGCGACGTGCCGTTCACCGCGCTCTGGTACGACAAGTACCTCGACATCTCCGCGCCGGTCACCGAGTTCTTCAACGACGCCGCGACCGGGCGGCTGCCCGCGGTGAGCTTCGTCGACCCGCGCTTCGAGGACGAGGCGTCGGGCACCTCCGGTGACGACCATCCGCACGCCGACATCCGTGCCGGGGAGGCGTTCCTCGCCAAGGTGTACGCCGCGGTGACCAGCAGCCCCAACTGGGCCAACACCCTGCTGGTCGTCAACTACGACGAGTGGGGTGGCTTCTTCGACCACGTGGCTCCCGGCACCGCACCCGACGTCTCCAGCACGACCGCGCTGCGGGGGTTCCGGGTGCCGGCGCTGGTGATCTCGCCCCGCGCGCGGCGCGGCCACGTGGCGCACGGCACCTACGACCACACGTCGGTGCTGCGCGCCATCGAGTGGCGCTGGGGACTGCCGCCGCTGACACCGCGCGACGCCCATGCGCGCAACCTCGCCGAGGTGCTCGACTTCGAGACGCCCCCGACGCTCGACGCCCCTTCCGTAGCCGTGCCGGCCTTCGTGCCCACGCCCCCGTGCGAGGTCACCGGCCTCGGAGCCGAGGCGGGGGAGTGGTCGGACCTGAAGAAGCTCGCCCTCTCGTTGCACTGGAGCCTGCCCTCATGAAGCACATCCACCGCCTCCTCGTCCTGGTCGTGCCCGTGCTGCTCGGCCTGGTGGTCCTCGCCGTGCCGTCGGCGAGCACACCGGCCGCTGCGGACTCCTCGTCGTACGTCCCCCCGATCCGGCACGTGTTCGTGATCAACATCGAGAACAAGGGGTACGACGACACCTGGGGACCGGACTCACAGGCGCCGGACCTGTCCCGGACGCTGCGTGCCCGAGGGGTGCTGCTGAACTCCTACTTCGGCACCGCACACAACTCCCAGCCCAACTACGTGGCGCAGATCTCCGGGCAGGGCCCGAACGCGCAGATGCAGGGCGACTGCCAATTCTATTCGTCGTTCGTCGGCACCGGGAAGGTGGCACCGGGGCAGTACCTCGGCAACGGTTGCGTCTTCCCGGCGACGGTGCCGAGCCTTCCGCAGCAGCTCACCGAGCACGGCTTCACGTGGAAGGGCTACATGCAGGACATGGGCACCCCGTGCCGGCACCCTGCCCTGAACACGGTGGACGACACCCAGCAGGCGACCGCGGACGACGAGTACGCGACACGGCACGACCCGTTCGTCTACTTCCGCTGGGTCACCGACTCGCCGCGGTGCCAGCAGGACGTCGTCGACCTCCAGCAGCTGGACACCGACCTCGCCTCCGCGGACACCACGCCGAACCTCTCCTACATCACGCCCGACCTCTGCGACGACGGGCACGACGCCCCGTGTGCCGACGGGCGCCCGGGAGGACTGGTGTCGGCGGACGCGTTCCTGCAGACCTGGGTGCCGAAGATCCTCGCCTCGCC
The DNA here is from genome assembly GCA_036518175.1 of Marmoricola sp. Taxonomy (GTDB): domain Bacteria; phylum Actinomycetota; class Actinomycetes; order Propionibacteriales; family Nocardioidaceae; genus Marmoricola. The sequence goes on along the minus strand of DATDNR010000137.1, from coordinate 2,096 downwards.
GGCGTTCCAGCAGGACGGCATGCTGGTGATCACCGCCGACGAGTCCGACGGACCGCAGGCCGACGCGTCGGCGTGCTGCGGTGAGGGGCCGGCTCCGAACGCCGCCCTGCCGGGCATCACCGGGCTGGGCGGTGGCCGCGTCGGCGCGCTGGTGATCTCCCGCTGGACCCGACCCGACACGTGGAGCACCACGCCGTACAACCACTACTCGTTGCTCGCCTCGATCGAGGACGTCTTCGGGCTGCCCTACCTCGGCTATGCCGCGAGCCCGGGCCTGGACCGCTTCGGGCTCGACGTCTACAACGGCTGGCAGCCTTCGTCGTAGGGTGCCGAGATGGCGGTCAAGCGCATCAAGCCCAACATCTTGTCGCGTCGCTTCGAGGAGAGCCGCACGTTCTACAACGACGTCATCGGGCTGCCCGGCGGAGACGGGCTGGACTGGATCCTCTTCTTCGGCACCGACCGACGCGAGGTGCAGCTCAGTGTGATGTCGCTGGACGTCAAGGCCCACGTGCATCCAGAAGTCTCGATCGAGGTCGATGACGTCGACGCCGTGCACGCGCGGGCCGTCGCCTCTGGTGCGGACATCGTCTACCCCCTGACCGACGAGGAATGGGGGCTTCGCCGGTTCTTCGTGCGCGACCCGAACGGTGCCGTCATCAACGTGACACAGCACCAGGAGTGATCGCGGCAGGACGCCGGGATCACCAGCGCGGAGGCATGGCACGGAGGCGTGGACCGGCGCGCATCGTGATACGCCTGGGCAGCGGCGCCTGGATCCACCCGGTTGGGGCAGTTGGTCCCACCCGTGCGGAGCATTCCCTGACCTGTTTCGTCGTTCTATCTTGAACACGCTGCTCCTCGGAGGCAGGACCGCACGGTGGTCATTGCCGCGACACGTGCCGCGGCCGGATGTCCGGAGGCGACATGAGCCAGCACAGTGCCACCCCGCCGCAGGCGGGCAGCTCCGACGACGACGCGCGGCTCGTCGCCCTGGGCTACCAGCCCCAGCTGCACCGCGTGCTGGGGCTCTTCTCCAACTTCTCGGTCGCCTTCACCTACCTCTCGCCGATGGTCGGCATCTACTCGTTGTTCGTCCTCGGCGTCGGCACCGGCGGCCCTGCCTACGTCTGGCTGACCTGGATCCCCGTCATCGGCATGCTGTTCGTCGCCCTCGTCTTCGGGGAGCTGGCCAGCCACTATCCGGTGGCCGGTGCGCTCTACCAGTACTCGAAGTTCTCCGTCGGCCCCGCCTACGGCTGGTTCGTCGGCTGGTTCTACGGCATCGCGCTGCTGATCACCGTCGCGTCGGTGGACACGGGCGTCGTCTCCTACGCCACGGCGCTGCTGCACAACTGGTTCGGCACCAGCTTCGATCCCACCAACCACGTCACCGTGCTGGTCATCACGATCATCCTGCTGCTGATCCAGACGACGCTGAACGTGACCGGTGCCCAGGTGATGGGCCGGGTCGCCCAGTTCGGCGTGTACGTCGAGATCGTCGGCACCGTCGGCATCGCCATCATCCTGGCGATCAGCGGCTTCCACCACGGACCGGGCTTCCTGTTCTCCAGCCAGGGCGTGCAGGACGCGGCGCAGAACCCGCTGGGGCTGGACTTCCACGGCAGCTGGCTCGCCGCGGCTTTGATCGCGGTGCTCGCCCCCGTCTACATCTTCTACGGCTTCGAGTCGGCCGGGGACATCTCCGAGGAGACCCGCGACGCCGGTCGTCAGGTGCCCCGCGCCATGCGTATGGCGCTCATCTGGGGCGGCGTCGCCTCGTTCATCCTGACCGCAGCCCTGCTGCTGGCGATGCCGTCCGGTGCGAACCCGGTCGGCCGGACGGTCAACGGCGGCGGCATCCCGTTCATCCTCGGCGAGCTCCCGAGCGGCCTGCAGGACTTCCTGCTGCTGATGATCATCTTCGCGTTCTTCTCCTGCGGCACCTCCGTGCAGGGCGCCGGCAGCCGGTTGGCGTTCTCCTTCGCCCGGGACGGGGCCCTGCCGGGGTCGCGCTGGCTGGCCGCGGTGAACCAGCGGTTCAGGACCCCCACCAACGCGCTGCTCGCCGGCGCGGTGGTGTCGCTGCTGTTCAT
>DATDNR010000136.1:0-2828 GCA_036518175.1 Marmoricola sp. | reverse complement strand
CCGCTGCCCAGCACGGCGCCGGCCGGGAGGTCCCGCGCGGCGGTCCACACCCGCACGGTGTGGGGCGGCGGGGCGGTGGCGGCGGAGACGGCGAAGAGCACAGCGGACCCGGCCGCGAGTGCGGCCAGGCCTCGCCGCCGGACGAGCAGCAGCCGCCGTACCTTGTGCAGGCGCGCGGCCAGCCCCGAGAGAGCGCTGTTCATGGACAGCGAGGCTAGGCAGTCGGGAGCGATCCCGCTGCCGTCGTCCACAGGCCTGGCGACCGACAGGCGCCGCTCACCCGCCGCTCACCCGCCAGTCAGTCGGAGCTGCTCGAGGAGGAGCTGACCGAGGAGCCGGCCGAGGAGCCGGCCGACGACGAGCTCGAGGAGGAGCCGGCAGCAGCCGGCTCCTTGGAGGCACCGGAACCACTGGAGCCGTTCGTGTCGTCCGAGGAGCTGCTGGGGGCCTTGCGGCTGTCGGTGCGGTAGAAGCCGGAGCCCTTGAAGACCACGCCCACGGCGTTGAAGACCTTGCGCAGCCGGCCGCCGCACTCGGGGCAGACCGTCAGCGCGTCGTCGGTGAACTTCTGGACGGCCTCGAGGAAGTGGCCGCACTCGGTGCAGGAGTACTGGTAGGTCGGCACGGGTGGTCCTGTCGCTGTCCGGAGGAACGAGGCGGGCCGTCGTGCCGCTGGCACTCTCGGCCCTCGACTGCCAATCCTAGCGCGTGACGCCGGGAAATCGGAGCAGTCCCTGCTCGGTGACGGCGGCGCCGACGCGGCGGTCGTGGTCGGCCCACGGCACCTCGTCGAGCAGCTCCTCGCTGTTGAGCACCACGCAGGTGAAGGTGCCGATCGGCACCCGGGCCAGGGCGCGGTCGTAGGAGCCACCGCCGCGGCCGAGGCGGATGCCGGCCCGGTCCACCGCCATGCCGGGCACCAGCACCGCGTCGGCGGTGCCGACCGCCTCCACGCCCAGCGGCCGGGTGGTCGGCTCGAGCAGCCCGCGGCGGGCGGTGACCAGCGCGTCCGTACCTGCGTAGGTGGCCCAGGACAGGTCGCCGTCGGACTGCAGCAGGGGCAGGATGACCCGCTTGCCGGCGCCGACGAGCATGTCCAGCAGCGGACCGGTGCCGGGTTCCCGGCCCACCGAGACGTAGGCGGCGACGGTGGCGGCCCGGCGTACCTCGGGCGTCTCCTCCAGCAGGGCGGCCACGGCACGGGCCCGCTCGCCCAGCGTGGCCACCGGAAGCCGGCCACGGGCGGTGACGATCTGGTCCCTCAGGGCGAGCTTGGCGGCCTCGATGTGATCCATGGCGGGAACAACCCTACGATCGACCCATGAGTGCGGGAGGGCTGCGTGCAGCGCGCCAGAAGATGAGCGACGCCGGTGTCGACCCGGTGGCGATCGAGGTGTTCGCCCACTACTACCGGCTGCTCGAGCACGGTGAGACCGGGATGATCCCCGAGGACACCATCGAGCCGCTGGAGATGGAGTCGCTCGCCGACGTGGACGTGCCCGAGGCCGCCGCGGCCGAGGCGATCCGCAGCACCGTGGTGATCAAGCTCAACGGCGGGCTCGGCACCTCGATGGGCATGGACCGGGCCAAGTCGCTGCTCTGCGTGCGCCGGGGGCTGTCCTTCCTCGACGTGATCGCGCGGCAGGTGCTCCACCTGCGCAAGGAGTACGACGCCCCGCTGCCGCTGATCTTCATGAACAGCTTCCGGACCTCGGCCGACACCATGGCCGCCCTCGACCGCTACGACGACCTGCCCGTGCCCGGCCTGCCGCTGGAGTTCCTGCAGAACAAGGAGCCCAAGCTGCGCAGCGACGACCTCACGCCGGTGAGCTGGCCGAAGGACCCGTCGCTGGAGTGGTGCCCGCCGGGCCACGGCGACATCTACACCGCGCTGCGCGGCACCGGGCTGCTGCAGCGGCTCAAGGAGGCCGGTTACCGGCACGTCTTCGTCTCCAACTCCGACAACCTCGGCGCGGTCCCCGACGCCCGGGTCGCGGGCTGGTTCGCCACGTCCGGGGCGCCGTTCGCGATCGAGGCGACCCGGCGTACGCCCTCGGACAAGAAGGGCGGGCACTTCGCTATCCGCAAGCTCGACGGCCGCATCGTGCTGCGCGAGACCGCGCAGACGCTGCCGCAGGACAAGAAGGCGCTGGCCGACCTGGACCGGCACAAGTTCTGCTCGACCAACAACCTGTGGTTCGACGTCGACGCGATGATCACCGAGCTCGACGCGCGCGAGGGCATCCTCGGGCTGCCGCTGATCCGCAACGTCAAGACCGTCGACCCCGCCGACAAGAAGAGCCCCGAGGTGGTCCAGATCGAGACCGCCATGGGCGCCGCCATCGAGGTCTTCGAGGGTGCGCGCACCATCGAGGTGGGGCGCGACCGGTTCGTGCCGGTGAAGACCACCAACGACCTGCTGGTGCTGCGCTCGGACGCCTACGACCTGGGCGAGGACTTCGTGCTCGAGCAGGCCGCGGAGCAGCTGCCCTACGTCGACCTCGCCGACGCCTACAAGCACGTCGACGAGTTCGATCAGCGGTTCGCCGCCGGTGTGCCGTCGTTGAAGGAGGCCCGGGCACTGCGGGTGCTGGGGGACTGGAGCTTCGGCGGGGGCGTCCGGGTGGTCGGCGACGTCACCCTCGAGGGCGAGCGCGGCCTCGTCGAGTCCGGCCAGGTGCTCAGCGGCGACCAAGACTAGGGTCGGCCCATGGCCATCAGCGTCGACGAGCACCTCTCCCGCATCCTCGACCGCATCGAGCCGCTGGCGCCCTACGACCAGCCGCTGCTCGACGCGCTCGGTCTGCCGATCGCCACCGATGTCACGG
>DATDNR010000135.1:0-13023 GCA_036518175.1 Marmoricola sp. | reverse complement strand
GAGGTGGACGACGAGGTCGGGGCGGCGTACGGCGTCGTCGTCCGCCAGGTGCACCTGCTCGTCGAAGTCGCAGTGCGCGACCATGCCGGCCAGCTCGACGCTGCGACGCAGGTGCAGCTCGCCCCAGCGCCCACGGACCTGGGGCTTGCGCAGCGCGGTGGCCAGCGACGCGGTCTCGCGACGCAGCTGCTCTGCGGTGAGCCGCACGTCGTCGACCTGTTGGCGCAGCTGGCCCTGCCAGGCGACGCGCTGCTGCTCCAGGTCGCGCATCCGGTCGTGCAGCCGGTCGAGACCGTCACGGAGGACCGCCTGGTCCTCGCCGTGGGCCGTGATCGCCGCGAGCGCGGGGTCGTCGCGGCGGGCCCAGCGCAGGCCGACGAGCAGCCCGGCGAGCACACCGAGGACCAGCAGCAACAGCCCGACGAGGATCTCCATGCGCACGACGATGCCAGCAGGCGCCGACAACCCGGGGGCGACGCGGCCGATGACGGGTGGGGCTCACTCGGCCGGCACGTGGGTGGGATCGAGCACCCGCTGGAGGAACGCGCGGGTGCGCGGCTCGCGTGGGCGGCCGATCACCTCCTCGGGCGGCCCGGACTCGACGATGACCCCAGCGTCCATGAAGACGACGCGGTCGGCGACCTCGCGCGCGAACGCCATCTCATGGGTGACCACCATCATCGTCATGCCCTCCTCGGCCAGGCGGCGCATCACCGTGAGCACCTCGCCCACGAGCTCCGGGTCGAGCGCGGAGGTCGGCTCGTCGAAGAGCATCAGCGAGGGGTCCATCGACAGCGACCGGGCGATGGCCACGCGCTGCTGCTGTCCTCCCGACAGCTGGGTGGGATAGGCGCTGCGGCGCTCGGCGAGTCCCACCCGCTCGAGGTTCGCCAACGCCACCGCGCGTGCCTCCGCACGGGACCGGCCCAGCACCACCTCCTGGGCGACCGTGCAGTTGTCCAGCACCGTCTTGTGCGGGAAGAGGTTGAACTGCTGGAAGACCATGCCGATGCGCCGGCGCGCGGCGTCGATGTCCTGGTCGGGGTCGGTCAGCTCCTCGCCGTGCACCTGCACGTTGCCGGAGTCGGGCTGCTCGAGCAGGTTGACGCAGCGGAGCAGGGTCGACTTGCCCGACCCTGAGGGCCCGATCACGCAGACGACCTCGCCCTGCCGGACGTCGACGTCGATGCCCCGGAGCACGTGGTTGTCACCGAACGACTTGTGCAGGTCGCGGATCACCACGACCGGCTCGGTCAGCGCGCTCATCGGGTCGCCGCCGAGGCTTCCATCCGGCGCACCAGCCAGGACAGCGGGAGGGTGATCACCAGGTAGCCCAGACCCGCGACCACCAGCGGGGTGATGTTGGCGTGGTCGTTGGCCATGCCCTTGCCGAACGCGGTCAGCTCGAAGCCGCCCACCGCCAGCCCGATCGCGTACACCAGCGAGGAGTCCTTGATCAACATGATCAGCTCGTTGGTCAGCGGCGGGATCATCATCCGGAACGCCTGCGGAAGCACGATCTTGCGGGTCGCCACCGCGGAGGTCATCCCCAGCGAGCGGGCCGCCTCGACCTGGCCTCGAGGCACCGCCTGGATGCCGGCGCGGATCGTCTCGGCCATGTAGGCGCTCCCGACGATCCCGAGCGCGAGCCAGACCGTGCCGTAGGGGTCGAACGGCATCACCAGGCCGTTGAACGCCAGCGGGAGCAGCGACAGCGCGATGAACACCACCAGCGTCGGCAGCCCTCGAAAGAACTCGATGTAGACGGTCGAGATCCAGCGGTACGGCGCCACGTCCGACAGCCTCATCAGCGCCAGCACGGTGCCGACGACCAGGCCGAGCACGAACCCCCCGACCGTGTAGGTGATGGTGTGCACCAGTGCCGCGCCGAGCCCGTGGGCGACCGTGGTCCTCGCCAGCCCGAGATCGAAGAAGACGTGCCCGATCTGCGTCCAGTTGGCGCCGAACGCGGCGACGAGCGCGACGACGACCAGCAGTGCGTACTGCGCCAGCCGAATCCGCTGACGCCGCTTCCGGGGGCTCAGTCGCGGCTTCGCCGGCGCGGTCACGGCGGTCATCGCAGCCCTACCCCATGCTCTTCTGCGGCATGTTGCCGAACCACTTCTTGTACAGCCTGTCGTAGGTCCCGTCCTTGCGGGACTGGGTGATCACCGCGTTGAGCTTGTCGACGAGCTTGGTCGCGTTCGGGTCGTTCTTCTTGACCATGAAGCCGTACTTCTCGCCGGTCGGGAACTGCGCGCTCACCGTGGTGCCGGGGTTCTCCTTGGTGAAGTTCAGCAGCGGACCGTTGTCGTTGATCGCCGCGGCCACCTTGCCGGCCAGCACGCCGTTGAACTCCGACACCGAGTCGTCGAAGACCACGGTCTTGTAGCCGTACTTGTTGGCGTACTTGTCGCCGTAGATCTGGCCGGTGGTGTCGGTCTGCACGCCGAGGGTCTTGCCCCGGAGGTCTGCCAGGCTGTGGTACGGCGCCCCCTTCTTGACCAGCAGCGCCTGGTTGGCGTCGAAGTAGGGCGCGGAGAACTTCACCGCCTTGGCCCGCTCTGGGGTGATCGTGGCGGCGCCCATGCCGAGGTCGCACTTGCCTGCGGCGAAGGCGGCTCCGGAGGTGATCTGCGTCCACTCGAGGGAGACGACGTTGGTGGTCACGCCGAGCTTCTTGGCGAGAAGGTCGGTCATGTCCTTCTCGAAGCCGACCACCTTGCCGTTCTGCGTGAACTCGAAGGGCTTGTAGGGGAGGTGGGTGCACGCGGTGAGCTGACCGGCGTGCACGAGCTTGATGCCGTGGGCGGTGCCGCCGCTGCTGCTGCCACAGGCCGCAGTGGTGGCGCCGAGTCCGATCACGGCGGCGGTGAGTCCGACGAAGCGAACGATCCTGTGCAGGGCGGGGGAGTGACGCATGCTTCCTCCTGGTCGGTGCGGTGCGGCTCAGAGTAGCCAGCGCGGGTCAGCCCAGCTCGACCACGACCGGTGCGTGGTCGGAGGCTCCCTTGCCGTGGCCGTCGGCACCACCGCGTTCCTGGCGGTCCACGAAGGCACCCGTGACCCGGTCGGCCAGGGCCGGCGAGGCCACGACCAGGTCGATCCGCATGCCCCGGTCGCGTTCGAAGCGCTGCCGGAAGTAGTCCCAGTAGGTGAAGCCGGCGGAGCCCTCGACGTGGGGGCGGACCACGTCGGACCAGCCGTCGTCGAGGAACGCCTGGAACGCCGCCCGCTCCGGCGGGGTCACGTGCGTGGAGGTCGCGAACCTGGTGATGTCGAAGACGTCGTCGTCGGTCGGGGCGATGTTCCAGTCGCCCACGAGCGCGGTCGCGGAGTCCAGCCAGGGCTTGGCGGCGTCGCGGAGCCGGGCCAGCCAGTCGAGCTTGTAGACGTAGTGCGGGTCGCCGGGCTTGCGGCCGTTGGGCACGTACAGCGACCACACCCTGATGTCACCGCAGGTCACGCCGATCGCGCGTGCTTCGGCGGCGAGCGGGTCGCCCCAGCCGGGCATGTCCGGGAAGCCGACCTCGACGTCGGTGATGCCGACGCGACTGATCACGGCCACGCCGTTCCACTGGTCGACGCCGGCGGCGGCGACGTCGTAGCCCAGCGACTGCAGGCCCATCAGGGGCAGCTGGTCCTCGCGCGCCTTCGTCTCCTGCACCGCCAGCACGTCGATGTCGTGGCGTTGCAGGAACGCCTCGACGCGGTCGATGCGGGAGCGGAAGGAGTTGACGTTCCAGGTGGCGAGCCGCATCGGATCACCCTAGTCATGATGGTGCAGTGAGCGAGGTCGGACGTGCGGACGTCGTCGGAGAGGCGAGCGCGCTGCTGGGAGCGGGCGCCGCGATCCTGGAGCAGATCGCGCTGCGGCCGGTCGGACTGGGCGTCGCCGAGCACAGTACGACGCTCACCCGACCGCTCGACCGGTTGCGCACCACGCTGACCTACGTCTACGTGCTCGCACTCGGCACGCCCGACGAGCACCGCACTGTCGTGCGGATGGTGAACAGGGTGCACGCGCGGGTGCGCTCGACGGGCCGCTACGACGCCCGCGACCCCGAGCTGCAGCTGTGGGTGGGGGCCACGCTGGCCCGGGAGGGGATCCGGGTGCACGAACAGGTCTTCGGTCCGATGAGCGAGGCGAGCCGGGAGCGCGTCCTTCGCGACTCGTCGTCGTACGCCACGGCGCTGCAGGTGCCGGCCGAACGCTGGCCGGGGGACGCGCAGGCGTTCGACGACTACTGGGCCGCAGCGCTCCAGCGGCTGGAGCCCGACCCGGTGGTGCAGGCGTTCGCGCGCCGGCTCCTGTCGACGCAGGGACAGCCCCTGCTGGTCAGGACGCTGCTGCCGCTGCAGTCGCTGATGGCCCGCGGAGGGGTGCCGCCGGAGGTCCGCGAGGCGCTCGACCTGCCGTGGACGGCACGCGACCAGCGCGCCTACGACCTGTTCTGGAAGGTCTTCCCACCGCTCTACCGCCGCGTTCCCCGGACGCTGCGAGTGCTGCCTGCCCGGCTCTACCTGCAGGACTTCCGGCGTCGGCTGCGCCGCGGGCAGCGGGTCATCTGAGCGGGCGGCGGGCGGCCGGCGCGCACCCCGACCGTAGACTCGCCCCTCGTGGCACTCACCATCGGCATCGTCGGGCTGCCCAACGCCGGCAAGTCCACGCTCTTCAACGCACTGACCAGGAACGACGTGCTCGCGGCGAACTACCCCTTCGCCACCATCGAGCCCAACGTCGGCGTGGTCGGCGTACCCGACGACCGCCTGCAGGAGCTCGCCCAGCTCTACGACTCGGCGCGGGTGGTCCCGGCGACGGTGGAGTTCGTCGACATCGCGGGCATCGTCAAGGGCGCCTCGGAGGGCGAAGGGCTCGGCAACAAGTTCCTGTCGCACATCCGCGAGTCCGCGGCGATCTGCCAGGTGACGCGTGTCTTCCGTGACGAGGACGTCACGCACGTCGAGGGCGAGGTCGACCCGGGCAGTGACATCTCCACCATCCAGACCGAGCTGATCCTCGCCGACCTGCAGACCGTGGACAAGGCGATCCCGCGGCTGGAGAAGGAGGCCAAGGGCAAGAAGGAGCTTGCCCCGGTGGTCGAGGCGGCCCGGCAGGCCAAGGAGGCGCTCGAGGCCGGCACGCCGAGCATCGCGCTCTCCCAGGACGGCGCCATCGACACCGCGCTGCTCCGCGAGCTGATGCTGCTGACCGCGAAGCCCTACCTCTACGTCTTCAACTGCGACGCCGACGAGCTCGCCGACGAGGAGCTGAAGCAGCGGATGCGGGACCTGGTGGCGCCGGCCGAGGCGATCTTCCTCGACGCCAAGTTCGAGGCCGAGCTCGTCGAGCTCGACGACGAGGAGGAGGCCCGCGAGATGCTGCACGAGATGGGCGTCGACGAGCCCGGCCTGGACGTGCTCGCCCGCGTCGGCTTCGAGACGCTCGGCCTGCAGACCTTCCTCACAGCCGGCCCGAAGGAGGCTCGCGCGTGGACGATTCGCAGGGGAGCCACGGCACCGGAGGCGGCCGGGGTCATCCACACCGACTTCCAGAAGGGCTTCATCAAGGCCGAGATCGTCTCGTACGACGACCTCATGGCCGCCGGCTCGCTGGCCGCGGCAAGGTCGGCCGGCAAGGTCCGGATGGAGGGCAAGGACTACGTGATGCAGGACGGCGACGTCGTGGAGTTCCGCTTCAACGTGTGATCTTGCCTGTTTGCGCAGTGCGTCGGCCCCGCCGCTGCCGGTCAGGGCCGACGCTACCCGGTGCGTGACCGGTGACCTGCGTTTCCGAGAACGATGGCGAGCACCGGTTCGACCCCTGCGCGAGCCGGGACGCTGCGTCGTCCTCGCTCGCTGTTGAACGGCCGCTGACATTGTGCGGCGAATGCGCCGCACACCGCAATACTGCCCGCCCCGGCACGCGCTCACCCGGCGCGCTGAGGCTGCGGTTCGCTGCCGGAGCGGACACGCGACCGACCGCGACTGAGACCTCCCCGCTTGTGACGCCGGTACCGCCTGGAGGCCCTGTGGAATGGGTTGACGCCCGCTGGAGGAAGCGAAGGAGAAGGGAGGTCTTGACGGGCCGTCCACACGGTGAGTACGACCGGGGCAGAACGCCGTTCGGAGCATCAACTTCTCCCGCACAGGAGCGTCAGGAAGGCACATCCTGGGAGCTGCCATGGTTCAGGACAGCGCGGGCATGCAGGTACTCGGCCTCGGTCAGCTCTCCGTGGGCATAGCGGCGCTCAAGGATCGTTTGAGGATCTGCTGTGTCGCGCCGGTTCTCTGGCCGCCATCCCCGGATGGCAATCACGACGAGCCACGCGACCAGACCCCATGTAGCCAGCATGGTGACTGACATCGCCAGCCACTGACCCCAAGCCCAGTCTCCGTAGTAGCCCATCATCTCGATCACCTCACCACCCTGTGTACGGCGGTGCCCGTGGCCAGGGCAGGGACCAAGGTCATGGCTGCCCCGCCGAACGACCGAAGCCTTGCACTGCCTTCGGACGGACCACTCATACGGTGGTGGCTGGGCACTGGATGGGGGCTGTGAGGAGGTTCGGCACCGATCGCAGCTCCCGTATCGTGCAGAAGGTCGCGCCGGGATCTTGGCCCCGCGCAAGGCACGCACGGAGGCGCTATGCGAATCGGAACGCTCGTCGTGGTGGTCTGGCTGATCATCGGAGCGCTTGCAGCCTTGCAGCGCGGCTATTTCGCCCGTCACAACGACAGCTGCGCCCACCTCGGCACCGTCGCGGTGACGGTGGTGGCCGGACCACTGAACTACGTCGGCGTCAACCCCAAGGTGCACAACTGTCGCGTCCCGCAGCCGTCCAAGTAGGGGGTCAGGACGCCGGGTGTGCGCGATGGGCCCGCCAAGGAACCGGTGGGACACCCTGAGAAGTGGTACGCGCTGGTGCCAGCCAGGCTGAACAGCCGGGTGGAGCACCGGTGTACCGGTGGAAGGCACTTCTCCGCCTCAGATCGGGTCGCAGGGGAGCTGCCGGACCGGTGCCTTGGCGGCTGCTCGCCCGCAGCACTCGGCGAGAGATGGGACCATCCAGCCGGGCCGCTGTCTCCTGGTCGCTGAGGTCGTGCCCGAGCTGCTTGTGACCCTCATTCAGGCGCAGCCGCGGCGACCGAGAAGGCCGAGCAGGTTGGCCGGACGCTGTTCGACGCCGCGCTCGCCCGAGGGCTGCCCGCCGTGACCTACCGAGCCGGCCTGCGGAACGGTTGCAGATGCACCCGGGTCACGCGTGTCATGCCCCAGGCGGTCAGACCGAGCCCGACGACGCCGACACCGAGGCCGACGGCTCCGACGGCGAGTCCGGCCTTGATGGTGGTCGCGCCCGTGTGATCACGGCCGCGCAGCGCAGCGTGTGTCGTCAGAGTGGTCATGGCCCATTCCCCGGTCGCGGTCGGCGGCGCTTCCGCAGCGTCGCGCGGCGCCAGGTCGCCCGGAAGGGGCGAACGGCCCGATCCGGCAGGGTGGGAGGCCCTGTGACGTGCGGGAAGCCGCGTTCAGCCCTGACGACCCGTGGGTGTGCGCTCGTCCGGGGGACGACGCGGACCGGGGTCGGTCAGCTGTGCTGCTCGATGTAGTCCTCGGGGTCCTTGTCCTGCGGCGGTACGCCGGCCGCGGCCTTCTGCGACTCGAAGCGCAGGAACTGGACCGCGATCTCGTGCCGGGTCTGCAGGTCGGTGTGCTGGCGGAAGTCGGCGAGGTCCTGCCGCTCCTCCTCGGCCATGTGGTCGCTGTTGGCGATGCGGCAGTCGATGACCGCCTTCCACCACGGATCGCTGCCGACGTCGTGCTTGCCCACCTCGCGGACGGCGTCGCGGATCTCGTTGTGGTCCTTGATCGCGTCCTCGACCTCCTCCTCGGCGTCGTCGGCGTCGGCCGCACCGCGGCCGATCTTCAGCAGCGGCGGGTAGAAGAACCGCTCCTCGGCCTCCGCGTGGGTCTCCAGCAGGATCTCGAGTCGCTTCCAGATCGCCCCGAGGGTCTCGGCGTCGTCGCGGGGGACCTCGTCGAGGTAGGCGAACATGCGGCGCTGCTCCGCGTGCTGGTGCAGGATCACGTCGGTGATGTCCAAGGGATGTCCTTCCCGGGTGGCCGGCGTCCGGCAGATTGGCTACGGGGAGCGTTTACCCGGCCGGTCGGTCGGCAATCACGCGGACGGCAGCTCGATCCACACCGCGGCGCCTCCGAGGGGTGACTCGTCGATGCCCACTCGCCCTCCGTGGGCTCCGACGATGCGGCGCACCGTGGCCAGGCCGATGCCGTGGCCCTGGACCCGGGTGTCGACGCGCCCGAACATCGTGAAGACCCGCCGCCTCATCTCCGGCGGCACCCCGACGCCGTTGTCGGCGACGACCAGGCGCCAGCCGCGCGGGATCGGCTCGGAGCGGATCTCGATCTCCAGCGGCGTTCCCGGACGGGCGAACTTCACCGCGTTCGCGATCACGTTCTGGATCACGGAGTAGAGCTCGTCGGGGTTGCCGGACACCGTCGGGAGGCCGTCGACGGTGACCTTGGCGGCGACCTCGTCGAGCTGAGGGTTCAGGGAGGCGAGCACGCTGTCGACCGTGGCCTGCAGGTCGACCTGACTCCGGACGAGGTGCCGTCCGGCCTGGTGGTAGGTCATGATCCCCTCGGTCATGCGCATCAGCCGGTGGGCCGCGCGCTCGGTGCGGGCCAGCATCAGCGAGACGGCGGGGTCCTCGTGGTCGTGCAGCTCCTCGTGCAGCAGCTCGATGTTGCCGACGATCGAGGTGAGCGGCACCTGCATGTCGTGGCCGATCTCGGCGGCGATGCGCGCCATCGTCTCCTCGTCGCGGAGGCCGTCGCGGTCGCGCCGCAGGCGCAGCTCGAGCACCGCGGTGACCGAGCCGGCGAGCCTGGCCAGCGCCCGCTGCTGCAGGGAGGTCATCCGATGGGGTCGGGGATCGGACACCACGAGCCGGCCGACGAGCGTCCCGTCGGGCGCGTAGACCGGTGCGGAGGCGTAGAAGCGCAGGGACAGCCGGCGGCCGTCGACGTACGGACTGTGCCGGAGGACCGGGTGCCGGGCGGCGTCCTCCACGATGACCGTGTCGCGGACGCCGGCGAGATGCCGGAAGAGGATCTCCTCGCGCGGGCAGGTCAGCGGCTCCAGGCCGTGGGGGAGGAGCAGCTGGTAGTGCCGGCCGCTCGGCACCGAGATCGCGGCCCACCGCGCCTCGCACAGGTCCGCGGCGAGGTCGACGATCTCCTGCAGGTCCGAGTCTCCGGTGGCGCCCAGCACGTGCAACGTCTGGACCACCGCACTCGGCACGGCGTCGTTGTCCAACTCCCAACCCCTCCCCTCGTCAGCGTAAGGAGCGGTGCCGACAGCCACACCCCCCATCTGGGGGGTTTGCAAGGGTCTGACGTCCTTGTCTGGACAAACCGGACGTGGCCGGGATCGCCCGGGTCGCCCCGCCGGGTCGCGCAGGCTGCGCCTACGCTCCTGCCCGTGGACCACGAGCTCGACCGCGCCATCGCCCTCAGTCCGCGCGGAGAGGGCAGCTTCGCCGCCGACCTCGACGCCGGCTGGCTGATCGGTGACGCGCTCAACGGCGGCTACCTGCTGGCGGTGCTGGGCAACGCGGTGCGTGGCTCCCTGGCCGAGGCGAGGCAGCCCGACCCGATCGTCGTCAGCGCGCACTTCCTGTCCGCCGCCCGACCCGGACCGGCGACCGTGCGCACCCGGCTGGTGCGCCGCGGTCGTCGGCACTCGACGGTGGCCGCGTCGCTGGTCCAGGACGACGGCGGTGGCGACGTCGAACGGATCACCGCGCTGGCGACGTACGGCGACCTCGCCCGCAATCCCGACGACGTCCGCACCACCGCTGCCGAGCCGCAGCTGCCCCCGCGCGAGGCCTGCATCCCCGGCGTGCCGCCCGACGAGGAGATGCGCCGGATGGTGCCGATGATGGAGCGCCTGGGCACCCTGCTCGAGCCCGCCTCCGCCGGTTGGGTGGTCGGCGAGCCGAGTCACCGGGGCGTCATCCAGGGCTGGTTCAAGCTGGCCGACGACCGGCCCCTCGACTCGCTGGCGATGCTGCTCGCCGTCGACGCGATGCCGCCCACCGTTGCCGACCTGGGCATGTCCGGCTGGGCACCGACGCTGGAGCTGACCGTCCACGTGCGCGCGCAGCCGGCCCCCGGGTGGGCGAAGGTGCGGTGCTCGACCCGCAACGTCGCGGACGGCTACTTCGAGGAGGACTGCGAGGTCTGGGACGCACGCGGCCGCCTGGTCGCGCAGTCCCGCCAGCTGGCGCTGGTGCCGCGCGGGGCTGCCGGGTAGCCATGGCGATCGTCGTCGGAGCCGCGATCGTGCACGACCGCCGGGTGCTCGCCGCACGGCGCGCCACTCCACCGGTCGGTGGGTGGGAGCTGCCCGGCGGCAAGGTGGAGCCGGGCGAGGGGCCGGCCGACGCGCTCGCGCGCGAGATCGCCGAGGAGCTCGGCTGCCGCATCGTCGTCCGTGACTGGCTCGACGGTGAGGTGCCGGTGCAGTCGGGGCTGGGCCTGCGAGTGGCCTGGGCGGAGCTGGTCGAGGGGGAGCCGGTGCCGCGCGAGCACGACGCCGTGCGGTGGCTGCGCGCGGACCAGCTCGGCGCGGTGGACTGGCTGCCCGCGGACCGGCCGTTCGTGGAGCAGCTGCGCGCCCGGCTCGCTCCGCGCCCGAAAAAGAACTCGTGAGCCACCTCTAGGCTGAGCCGCATGGACAAGCACCTGCTGCTCGTGCACGCCCATCCCGACGACGAGTCGATCGGCCAGGGCGCCACGATGGCGAAGTACGCAGCGGAGGGCGTCGGCGTCACCCTGGTCACCTGCACCGGCGGCGAGATGGGCGAGATCCTGGTGCCCGAGCTGGAGCACCTGGCCGCCGACAAGGACGACACCCTGGCCGACCAGCGCAAGGTCGAGCTCGCCAACGCGATGAAGGCCCTGGGGGTCAGCGACCACCGCTACCTCGGCGGCTTCAAGAAGTACCGCGACTCGGGGATGCAGTGGCACGAGGACGGCCATGCCGTCCCCGCCGACGACATCCACGAGAACGCCTTCTGGCACGCCGACCTCACCGAGGCCGCCGACAGCCTGGTCGCGGTGATCCGCGAGGTGCGGCCGCAGGTGCTGGTCACCTACGACCAGTTCGGTGGCTACGGCCATCCCGACCACATCCAGGCTCACCGGGTCGCGATGTACGGCGCCGCGCTCGCCGCCGTGCCCAGCTACCGGCGCGACCTCGGCGAGGCCCACGACATCGCCAAGATCTACTGGGGCGCGATGTCGGCCAGCAGGATGCGCGAGGGGCTGCGCCGGCTGCGTGAGGCCGGGGACACCACCACCTTCGAGGGGATGGACCCCGACGGCCCGCTGCCGGAGTTCATCTGCGAGGACAGCGACCTCGCCGCGGTCGTCGACGGCACCGATTACGTCGAGGCGAAGATGGCGGCGATGCGAGCGCACGCCACCCAGATCGCGGTCGACGGGCCGTTCTTCGCGCTGTCGAACAACGTCGGCCAGCAGGTGTGGGGGGCCGAGTTCTTCCGGATCGCCAAGGGCACCCAGGGCCCGGTCAACGACGAGGGCCTGGAGACCGACCTCTTCGCCGGCCTGTGAGGACACGAGCGCGGTCCGGCGTACCTCCCATGATCGAGGAGCCCGCCCGCCTACCATGCCGCCGTGGCCACCGCGACCCGTGACAGCTCGGGCGGTCGGCTCGTCGCGTTGACGCTGCTGGCGTTGGTGGCGCTGGCCGGGGCCGGCTACGTCGGGCTGGCCTGGTACATCGCCGACAAGGTGCCGCACGCCACCTTCGTGCAGGGCGTCGACATCGGCGGGCTGTCCCGGAGCGCGGCCGAACAGCGGCTGCGCGAGTCGCTGGCGCAGCACGCCGACCGGCCGGTCGTGCTGACCTGGCGGCACCGCGACTTCCGCATCACGCCGGCCTCCGCGGGCCTCTCGATCGACTACGCCGCCACCGTGGACGCCGCCGGCAGCGGGTTCAGCCTCGAGCCGGGACGGATCTGGCGCTACTTCTCCGGGGGCGGTGAGGTGCGCGCGGTCGCCGGCGTGGCCGAGCCGGCGATGCGGTCGACGCTGGCGCGGCTCGCCCGCACGGTGCAGCAGCGACCGGTGGAGGGCACCATCCGCTTCGAGGCCGGCAAGGCGCGGCCGGTCTGGGCGAGGGCGGGCCGGCGACTGGACCTGGGCGCCGCACGCGAGCTGCTGGTGCACGGCTTCCTGACCGGCGGCCGCGAGCGGCTTCCGGTGGTGCCCGACGAGCCGTACGTCAGCGCCGCCGCGGTGGCCACGGCCATGCACCGGTTCGCCCAGCCGGCCATGTCGGCTCCCGTCGTGCTGGTCGTCGGTGGTGAGTCGATCATCGCCACGCCGGCGGAGTACTCCGCCGCCCTGGCGGTGGTGCCGCAGGGTCACGAGCTCCGCCCGGTGGTCGACGGCCAACGACTGCTCCGCGCCATCCGCCCCGCGATGACCACGGTCGGCGACAAGCCCCGCAACGCGCGCTTCCGCCTCGTCCGCGGCCGGCCGACGGTCGTGCCGGCCCGGATCGGCGCCACCTTCGACGTCGAGGACCTGGCCGCGCGCTTCCCCCGCTACCTGGTCAGGCCGGTGGGCCGGCGCCGCATGCAGGTCAAGGCTGTCGTCCAGCAACCGCGCTTCACCACCGCCGAGGCGACCGCCCTCCGTGTCGACCACGTCGTCAGCCGGGCCACCGCCCCCCTCTACGACCGATCGGGCGCCGCAGGTGCGGCCCGGACGACCGCAGGCGAGGTGAGCGGTCGGCTCGTGCACCCGCACCGGTTGCTGGTGCTCTCCGCCCCGGGATCCACGACGGACCCGGCGGTCTCGCAGGTCGCGAGCACCCTCTACACCGCCGCGTTCGACGCCGGCCTGGAGGTGGTCGAGCGGACCTCCCTGCCCCACTACCGCTCGGACTTCGCGCTCGGCGTGGACGC
>DATDNR010000134.1:0-24230 GCA_036518175.1 Marmoricola sp. | reverse complement strand
GGCCGAGGTCGGGTGCAGCTCCGCCCAGTAGCGCCGCGCCCAGTCCGAGATCAGCTCGCGGTTGGCCGGGTCGGCGTCCACCCCGACGATGACGCCGGCCCATCCGCCGGAGCGGTAGGCGAACGGGGTCGCGTCGGCGGGCACCCGCGCGGCCGCCCCGTCGATCGGGTAGAGGTGCATGGTCGAGAGCCCGACCGGCATCTCGGCGGCGTACTTCTCGTGCACGGCGATCGCCTCGTCGCTGAGCTCGGTGAAGTTGTCCGCCTTCCAGTACCACTGCAGGCCGGCGGGCAGCAGCGGGTCGAACATCGACTGGAACGCCGCGAACGGCATCTCCTGCACGGCGACGAGCAGAGGGTCACCGAAGCTGCGGATCGGTTCGAGCACCTCGTCGGCACGGTCGTGCGGTCCGGTGTAGCACCAGTTGATGACGCAGGCCTTGCGCATCCACAGGTCCTCGGGGAACGGCGCCACCGGTGGGATGGTGAGGATGCCGAACCAGCCGCTCAGCTCCTCGGGGAGGGCGGGCAGCAG
Organism: Marmoricola sp.; assembly: GCA_036518175.1. GTDB lineage: Bacteria > Actinomycetota > Actinomycetes > Propionibacteriales > Nocardioidaceae > Marmoricola. The sequence continues at coordinate 23,696 of DATDNR010000134.1, read as the reverse complement.
CTCGCGGTACCACCGCATCACCGCGCCGAGGTCGTCGAGGTCGTAGAAGACCGGCCCGGCGATGACGATGCCCTGCTCGCCGACCGGGTGGCAGCGGAAGAGGAACGACGTCACCACGCCGAAGTTGCCGCCGCCACCGCGCAGGGCCCAGAACAGGTCCGGGTTCTCGTCCTCGGCCGCGCGCACCAGGCTGCCGTCGGCGAGCACGACGTCGGCGGCGAGCAGGTTGTCGACGGTGAGTCCGTAGCGCCGCGCGAGGTAGCCGATCCCGCCGCCGAGGGCGAGCCCACCGACGCCGGTGCTGGCCAGGAAGCCGCACGGCGTGGCCAGCCCGAAGCCACCGGTGGCGTGGTCGACGTCGGACCACGTGCAGCCGCCCTCGACGCGCACCGTGCGCGCCTTCGGGTCGACCTGCACGCTGCGCATCTCCGACAGGTCGATCATCAGGGCGCGGTCGCGCACGCCGAGCCCGGCCGCGTTGTGGCCGCCGCCGCGGATGGTGACCTCGATGTCGTGCTGCCGGGCGAACTTGACCGCCAGGCTCACGTCCACGGCGTTGCGGCAGCGCGCGACGGCCGCGGGGTGCTGGTCGATCATGCCGTTGTAGACGGCGCGCACCGCGTCGTAGTCGGCGTCGGCGGGCCGTACCAGGCGACCGTGCAGCTGCGCCGCGAGCTCGTCGTACGGCGCCGTCGCCTGCTGCTGTTGCGGGAAGGTCTTCTGGGTCGTGTCCATGGTGCTCTTTCCTTCATCGGTCTGTCGCCGGTCCCAGCGACTGCTGCGACGCTAGGAACCGCACCGTTCGCCCGCCGTTCGCCCGACCGTTCGGCCCGGCGTTCGGGCCCGGAGTTCGGCCCGGAGTTCGCGGCCCTGCTCAGGGTGTGGCGAACACCGGCTGGTCGCGGCGCCGGATCACCTGCGGCAGCGCCCACGCGTCGGCCTGCGACCGTGCGGTGACCAGCGCGGCGTCGAGCACCGCGGCCCGCCGCTCGGGGTCCTCGACGGTGTCCGCGAGCAGTGCCAGCCAGTAGCCCATCCGGGCGAAGGCACCGATCGACCTGAGCCCGGCGATGCCCTGGCGGATCCGCGCGGTGCCCGCGGCACCGCCGGTCGCCCAGCCGGAGAGCACCACGCCCCAGTCGGCGTAGTAGGCGAACCGGTAGCGGCTGCTCAACGTCTCCAGCTCCTCGGTGGCCCGCAGCAACCGTGCCGGCTCGTCGAGGAGCTGCCAGGTCACCGCGCCGTAGCCGAGGGCGATCGCGAGGTCGTAGGGGTGGCCAAGGCTTCGGGCGCGGCCGACGGCGGCCTCGGCGCACCGGGCGGCACCGGCCTGGTTGCCGAGCATCGCGTACCCGTGCGCGGACCAGGCGCGCGCGTGCACGATCGGGTGGCTGCCGATGATCAGCGAGACCTGGTCCGGGGCCTGTTCGCAGGCCTGCTCGAAGTGCCGCACGGCGGCGTCGGCGGCCCCGAAGTGCAGCGCGGCACCGGCGAAGACGAAGTCGGCCTGTCCGCGCAGCTCCGGCCGGTCCGGCAGCTCCGCGGTGATCTCGAGCGCCCGCTGGGCCAGGGCGCGGGACTCGTGGTTGCGGCCCTGCACGAACCGGGTCGCCCACAGGCCGACGAGGCTCTCGACGAGGCTGTCGCGCTCGCCGAGCACCTCGGCCAGGTCGACCAGCCGCTGCCAGACGACCGCGAGCCCCCCATCGGCGTAGCCGCGCAGCGCGTTGAGCGATGCCGCCAGTGACCGCAGCGCCTGCATCTCGCGCCGGTCCCGGTCCGCGCCTGCGGCGAGCCGGGGCAGCAGGTCCAGCGCCGCCCGGTTGTGCCGGATCGCCTCGGCGTGCGCGAAGACGGCCGTGGCCAGGTCCGCGGCACGGCGGTAGTGCTCGAAGGCGCGCTGCGGGTTCCCGGCCCGGGAGTACTGGTCGGCCAGCTGGGCGGCGACCTCGTCGGTGCGCCCGGCGCTGAGCAGCTCCAGGGCCTGCGCGAGCCGGCGGTGCAGCAGCCAGCGCCGCGGTGGGCTGATCTGGTCGTACGCCGCGTCGCGCAGCAGGTCGTGGGCGAAGTCGTAACCGGTCCGGCACTCATCGACGATGCGCCGCCGCCACAGCTCGTCGAGGCCCTGCACGACCTCCTCGGCGGCCAGGTCGCTGGCCTCGCACAGCAGGGCGAGGTCGAAGTCGCGACCGACCGCGGCGGCGAGTGCGGCGACCTCGCGGGCATGCGGGCCCAGCTGCGAGAGCCGGGTGCGCAGCACCGAGGTGACGCCGGCGCTGCGCGGCACGCCGTCGAGGCCACCGGCGCGAGCGGCCTCGACGACGAAGAGGGGGAAGCCGCCCGTGGCGGAGTGGAGGTCACCGGCGAGCTCCTCGGAGAGCTCGGGCTGCCCGAGCAGTCGAGCCAGGGCTGCGGTCTCGCCGGCGGAGAACGGGCCCAGCGTGATCTCGTGCAGCGTGCCGCCGGCCCCCCGCCGCTGCAGCCACCGGGCGTGCACCCGGCTCGCCGCCAGGTCGCGGTCCCGGCCGGCCAGCGCGACGAGGAGGCCGTGCTGCTGCTCACCGCTCAGGAAGGCGATGAAGTCGAGGGTCTCCGCGTCGCACCACTGCAGGTTGTCGAGGAGGAGGAGCAGGGGCCGGCCACCGCCGAGCAGCGCCTGCGCGAGCCCCTGGAAGAACCGGTGCCGCTGCCAGGCGTCGGCCAGCCCGCGCCCCGGGTCGGCCCGCTCGCGCGCGGAGACCGGGGGCACCAGTCGTTCCACCTCCACCCGCCACCTCGCCGGGAGCGTGTCGAGCACCGGCCGCAGGGCGGGTTCCTGCAGCCAGCTGGCGACGGGAGCGAGTGCCAGCCTGCCGCTGCCGTCGTAGCACTGGGCGCGCAGCACGGTGATGCCCTCGTCGCGGGCGAGCCGGGCGGCCTCGGCCAGCAGCCGGGACTTGCCGACACCGGGCTCGCCCCGCACCAGCACCATGCTGCTCGCCCCGGCCGCGCTGGCCGTGACGAGCTCACCCAGCCGGGCGAGCTCCTCCCGGCGACCGACGAGGTCGGTGGCCGGCGCGGCGCCTCGGCGCACGGCAGGGAGGGGCACCTTCGGGTCGAGCGCTGCCCGGGTCGCCGGGTCGGGCTGGAGGCCCAGCTCGCGCTCGAGCACGCTCGCGCAGCGGTGGTAGCTGCTGACCGCCCCGGCCCGGTCGCCCAGGCGGACCTGCAGCTCGATGAGGGTCCGGTAGCCGGTCTCCTCCAGCGGCTGCAGCTCGACGCGACGCCGGGCGACGTGCAGCGCCGTGGTCGGGTCGCCGGCCGTGACGGCTGCCGGGACGACCAGGTCGCACAGGTCGGCGCACTCGCGGTCCAGGTCGTCACGGGCCTGCAGCACCCAGTCGTCGTACACGCCGGGCAGCAGCTCGCCGGCGTAGGCCTCCACTGCGGCACGGCCGTGGGCCAGCCGTTCGGCCGCCGAGGCGGCGGCGACCGCCTCGGCCCGTTCGGCGCGGAACGTGCCCAGGTCGACGCGGCAGTCGGGGTGGTCCCGCCAGGCGAGGTCGGCCGCGGTGACGGCCAGGCAGCCGTCGACGCCGGATATCCGGCGGAGCTGGTGCAGCTCGCGGCGCAGGTTCGTCAGCGCCTGCTGCTCGGTGGAGTCGGGCCAGAAGGTCGACGCGAGGCGTCCGCGGGACTGGGGGGCACCGGCGTGGAGCACGAGGAAGGCGATGAGCGCGAGCGTGCGCGGCGACCTGGCCAGCACCTGTCCGGTGTCGGCATCGAGCAGTGCGCGCTCCCCGAGAAGGCGGACCTGAAGCATCCCTTCTCGCCTCCGCCAGCCAGTGTCGCAGTTCCACCGCCCGGGCGACAGGCGCAACCGTGGATCCGACAAGATAGGGCCCATGAGCGAGCAGCAGTTCACGCGTCCGGGTGCCGTCGACCTCTCCGCCCTGCAGCAGGCGGCCGCGCGCGGTGGGGCCGCCGTCGGCGGTGCGTCCGCCGCCAGCGGTGCGTACGTCGAGGACGTCACCCAGCAAAACTTCCAGTCGCTGCTGGAGGGCTCGATGAACGCCGCGGTGGTGCTGGTGTTCTACAGCCCGTCCCGGGCACCGGAGAGCGTCCAGCTGGCCGATGACCTGCAGGCCCTGTCCAACGAGTTCGAGGGCCGCTTCCTGCTCGGCCGGGTCGACATCGACCGAGCCCCGGAGATCGCCCAGGCGATGCAGATCCCCAGCGTTCCGCTGGTGGTGCTGGTCGCCCAGGGGAGGCCGATGCCGCTGATCCAGCAGGCGGCCCCCCTCGACACGTTGCGCCAGATGCTCAGCCAGGTGCTGCAGCAGCTGACCCAGGGTGGTTTCACCGGTCGGCACCAGCCGCGCGCCGGCAGCGTCGACGCCGAGACCGGCGAGGAGGTGCTCGACCCGCGCTACCTGCCGGCCCAGGACGCCCTGGAGCGGGGCGACGTCGACGCGGCGGTGGCGGAGTATCAGAAGCTGGTCGACGCGAACCCCGCCGATGCCGAGGCGGCCGCGGGGCTGGCGATGGCGAAGGTGCTGCAGCGCACCCAGGGCGTGGACCTGAACGCGGCGCGCGCCGCCGCGGCCGATCGGCCCGACGACGTGGAGGCGCAGACGATGGTGGCCGACCTCGACCTGCTCGGTGGGCACGTCGACGACGCGTTCCGTCGGCTCGTGGAGCTGGTGCGTCGCACCTCCGGCGACGAACGCGACGCCGCGCGCACCCATCTCATCGGGCTCTTCGCCGCGGTCGGCAACGACGACCCGCGCGTGCAGCGTGGCAGGCGCGAGCTGGCCAACGCCCTCTTCTGACCCGTGCAGCGCACCGCGACGGCGCGTCCGGGCGTTCGGGCTCAGGCCTCAGACGTCGCGGCCGCTCTCGGTGTACGTCGCTCCGGGGGAGTCGATGCTGGCCAGGGCCGCCTCGATGCGCCGGGCGGTGAAGTCCGCGCAGTGCCGGTGCACCTCGGCGACGGTGTAGAAGCCCGCGGAGCGGATCTCGCGCTCCTGGTGGACGAACGTCTGCACGATCGACGGGTCGTGCACGCCACCGTCGAAGACCAGGCACAGCGCGTCGTCCCAGCCGCTCCACGGCGGTAGCCAGTCAGCCAGCACCAGTGAACCGGCGGTGACGACGAGGCCGAGCTCCTCCTCGACCTCACGAGCGACGGCGAGGCGCGGTGACTCCCCGACCTCGACCACGCCGCCGGGAAGGTCGTAGTCGCTCTTGTAGGTCAGCTCGCACAGCAGCACCCGGTCGTCCGGGTCGCGCACGAGCATCTGGCCGATCGCCCGCTTGCGCGGCAGCAGCGCGTTGAGCATGGCCCGGAACCCGACGGGATGGTCGGCCGGCTCGTCGTGGGCGAGCAGGGCGTAGACGATGCGGTCCCGTCCGTGCACGGCGCCGCGGGCGATGCCCTCCTTGCGGAGGCCTGCCAGCGAGGCCACCCGCTGCGCGGCACGGTCCTCGGGGTCGACGTACGCCTCGACGCGGAGGGTGCCGTCGTCGAACGCCTCGCGGGCCGCCTCACGCACCAGCCCGGCCAGTGCCGCGAGACCGGCGGGGTCCACCTCGGCGGGCCACGACACGCGCGCGACGCCGGGGGAGACGGGGGTGAGCTCGGGACGCACGCGGTCAGCCTAACGAGGCGGCGACCAGGGCCTGCGCCGTGTAGATTCCTGCCTCATCCAACCCGGTCGTGGCACTCCGCCGCCGACGTCGCGTGGTGGCTTTGTTCGCGTGGAGTCGTCATGTCGCTGACCGAGGTCCCTACGACCCCCCTCACCTCCGCCGTAGCTGCGGGCAGCCCCTCGGTGCTGCGGGCCGCGCCGTCCCGGGCCGGTGCTGCGCCGCTGCCCCTGCCGCGACCCGGATGGGGCACCCGCGAGGCGCTGCTGGCCCTCGACGAGGCGCGGCTGGCGCTGCCGGTCCGGGTGCCGGATGCCGAGGCGGTCAGTGCCCTCACCACGGTCGTGCTGCGCGCCGGGGACCATGCGGTCAAGGTCTATCCGCCCGGCACCGATGCCGGGCACCTCGACCGCACCGCCGCGGCGCTGTCGGGCTCGGCGACCGCCCTGCTGCCGACCGTGCCCGCGGTGACGACGTCGTACGGCGTGGTCACGCTCGTGCCCTGGCTGCCGTCGGCCGGGCCGGTGACTTGGCCGGCACTCGGGCGGCTGCTGCGTGCCTTCCACGACGCCCACGCCGACGCCGACCTGCCCCGCTGGCAGCCGCTGTCCCGGCTGCCGTCGCAGGTGGCCGGACTGCGCGAGGAGCATGCCGCCGTCCTGCTCGAGGCCCGCAGCGCGCTGCTCGGCGCGCTCGAGGAGGTCTCCTCGCAGCTGGGCGTCGGCACGATCCACGGCGACGTCTCGCCCGGCAACGTCGTGCGTACCGTCCGGGGTCCGCGGCTGATCGACCTCGACTGGGTGGCCCGGGCGCCGCGGGAGTACGACCTCGCCTCGGCGGCACGACGGTTCGCCGCCGGCGATATCTCCCGGCAGGCCTACGCCGGCTTCTGCCGCGGCTACGGCGCGGACGTGCGCAGCTGGCCGGGGCTGCCGTTGGTCAACCGGATCGCCGACCTCGACGGGGTGGCGTTCCGGCTCTGGGACTGCCGACAGCACGGACGCGGCCTGGACTGGGTGAGCCGCGAGGTCGCCCTGTGGCGCACCCCGCTCTAGCGAGTTCGGCGCCGCGGTCCGGGATCCTCCACCCCGCGGCACTCAGCGGGCCCCGGGCGCGGCGAGCTCGCTGAGCCACTCCGCGAACCGGTCGTTGTTGACCGCGTCGTCACGGCGCTGCTGGACGTAGTCGAGGGCCTCCCGGCCGCTCAGGCCGAGCAGCGCACGCACGACCAGAGCGGTCAGCAGCCCGGAGCGGTTGCGCCCGAAGGTGCAGTGCACCAGGGCGCGGTGGCCGTCCTCGACCAGACCGGCGACCAGCTCGGCCAGGCGGAGCGTGACACCGGGGTCGGGCACCTCCTCCCGGTCGCGCAGCGGGCACTTGAGGTAGGTCAGGCCGTCGAGCTCGGCCGGCGGGGGATAGGCGTCCGCGTCGGCGAGGTCGAGCACCACGTCGATGCCGCTGGCGCGTACCCACGCGAAGTCGACCGGGCAACCTCCGTGCCACAGCCGTCCGGGGACGAGCTCGGTGGGCGGGTCCGCCGGAACCACTCCTGGCAGCGTGACCGGGTCCGTCGTGGAGTTGAGCTGCGCGGTATGGGACACGGCTCGACAGTACCCGGGGCTCGGCCGCTCAGGCGGGTCGGAGCCAGAGGGTGCCCAGCGGGGGCAGCCGCAGCGTCACCGACGCCGGCTTGCCCTCGAAGGGATCGCCGTGCGCGGTGACCGTGCCCAGGTTGCCGACGCCGGAGCCGCCGTAGACCTCGGCGTCGGTGTTGAGCACCTCGGCCCACTCGCCGGCCGCCGGCATGCCGAGCCGGTAGTTCTCGTGCGCGACGGCCGCGAAGTTGGTCACGCACACCAGCGGCGAGCCGTCGGCGTCCCAGCGCACGAACGCGAACACGTTGTGGTTGGCGTCGTTGGCCTCCAGCCAGGCGAAGCCACCCGGCTGGGTGTCCTGCTCCCACAGCGCCGGCGTCTCGGCGTAGACGGCGTTGAGATCCCGCACGAGGGCGCGGACCCCTTCGTGTTCGGGGTGCTCCAGCAGCCACCAGTCGAGCTCGCGCGACTCGGCCCACTCGGCCTCCTGGGCGAACTCGGTGCCCATGAAGACCAGCTGCTTGCCGGGGTGGGCCCACTGGAAGGACAGGTAGGCGCGGACGTTGGCCAGCTGCTGCCACCGGTCACCGGGCATCTTGCGCAGCAACGAGCCCTTGCCGTGCACCACCTCGTCGTGACTGATCGGCAGCACGTAGTTCTCGGAGAACGCGTAGACCATGCTGAAGGTCATCTGGCCGTGGTGGTAGGCGCGATGCACCGGTTCGTGCGCGACGTACGCGAGGCTGTCGTGCATCCACCCCATGTTCCACTTGAAGCCGAACCCGAGGCCGTCGTGGCTCGTCGGACGGGTCACCCCGGGCCAGGCGGTCGACTCCTCGGCGATGGTCACCGCGCCCGGCACGTTCTTGTAGACGGTGGCGTTCATCTCCTGCAGGAAGCTCACCGCCTCGAGGTTCTCCCGGCCGCCGTAGTAGTTCGGGCTCCACTCGCCGGGCTCGCGCGAGTAGTCGAGGTAGAGCATCGAGGCGACCGCGTCCACCCGCAGGCCGTCGACGTGGAACTCCTGCAGCCAGTACAGCGCGTTGGCCACCAGGAAGTTGCGGACCTCCTTGCGGCCGAAGTTGAAGACGTAGGTGCCCCAGTCGGGGTGCTCCCCGCGCGAGGGGTTGGGGTCCTCGTAGAGCGCGGTGCCGTCGAAGCGGGCCAGCGCGAACTCGTCCTTCGGGAAGTGCGCCGGCACCCAGTCGACGATCACGCCGATGCCGTGGGCGTGCAGGGTGTCGACCAGCCGGCGGAAGCCGTCGGGGTCGCCGTAGCGCGCGGTGGGGGCGTAGTACGACGTCACCTGGTAGCCCCACGAGCCCCCGAAGGGGTGCTCCATCACCGGCAGGAACTCCACGTGGGTGAAGCCCATCTCGTCCACGTACGACGCCAGGTTCTCGGCCAGCTCGTCGTAGGAGTAGGAACCGCCGCCGAAGTGCTTCTTCCACGAGCCGAGATGCACCTCGTAGACCGACATCGGCCGCTGGTCGGGACGCGCCGTCTGCGCGCGCTCGGCCATCCAGTCGTCGTCGGACCACGTGTGCGTGCTCTCGAAGACCCGAGAGGCGGTCGCCGGCGGCACCTCGGTGTGGAAGGCCATCGGATCGGCCTTGTCGCGCCAGACGCCGTCCTTGCCACGGACCATGTACTTGTAGCAGCTCCCGGCCCCGACCCCGGGCACGAACGCCTGCCAGACACCGGAGCTGCCGACCGGCTGCATCGGGTTGCGGCTGCCGTCCCAGCTGCTGAAGTCACCGGTGACCTGGACCTCCATGGCGTCCGGCGCCCACACGGTGAAGCGGGTGCCCAGCAGCGCGCCGTCCTCGTCGCGCTGCACGTGGGCGCCGAGGGCCCGCCACAGCTGCTCGTGGCGCCCCTCGTTGATCAGGTAGATGTCGGTCTCACCGAGCCCGGTGAAACCGGTGGAGCTGCCGGGAGTCCTGCTCACGTGTCCTCCTCCTCCTGCAGGCGCTGCAGCGCCGTCAGCGGGATGTCGATCCAGGCGGGCCGGTTGCGCGCCTCGTAGACGACCTCGTAGACGGCCTTGTCGGCCTCGTACGCCGTCACCAGCCGGAGCTCGTCACCGGTCAGCGGAGCGCCTCGCTGCTCGGCGTACCCGGCGAGGAACGCCTCACGGTTGCGGGCCACCCACTCGTCGCTGCGGTAGCGCAGCTGAGCCTCCCGCTCCGGGTCGTCCGGCATGTCGCGTGCCACCGACTTCGCGGCGTAGTCGAACGAGCGCAGCATGCCGGCGACGTCACGCCACGGCGAGTCCGGGAGCGACCGCTCCTCCAGCGGCTTGGCCGGCTCGCCCTCGAAGTCGACGAGCTTCCAGGCCAGCGAGGTGCGCAGCGTCTGGCCCAGGTGCAGGTCGCCGTGGATGCGCTGGCGGACCGCGCCCGCGCCGAGCTGCTGCTCCTGGCCGTGCAGCTCGGCGAGCAGGTCGAAGATCCTGCGCACGGAGTCGGCATGCCGGGCCAGCTCGGGGACGTCGGCGGCAGCGGCGTCGAGCCGCGCGCGCATGGCGTCGGCGGAGGCGGCCACGTCGAGGACGCCGGTGGGGAAGTGCTCGCGGAGCACCTGGTGCACCTCGGCGACCGCGGCGCCCAGGCGGTGCGCCTCACCGGCGAAGTCACCGCCGACCTCGTCGGCGTGCAGGTCGCCCTCGTTGAAGAGGTTGCGCACGCTGGCCAGCGCCAGGCCCCAGCCGTCGGAGGCGGTGCGCAGGAACTGCTGCAGCATCGCCAGCTGCAGGTCGTCGAGGTCCAGCCAGCCGTACAGCGCGGCCACGTGCGTGCTCCCGGCCTCGGTGAGGGCGCGATGGATCTCGATGTCGGGGTTGCTGCCGGGCGTGATCTTGCGGAACAGCTTGAGCAGGCTGTCCTCGCCGAACGCGACCGAGGAGTTGCTCTGCTCCCCGGTGAACGGCGTGGAGTGCGCCTCCAGGTCGAGGTCGTGCCCGGGCAGCCGGTGGAAGACCAGGCCGGAGCCGACGGGAGCGGCGGTGGACTCGGCGGTGGTCTCGGGGGTGGTCTCGGCGGTGGACTCGGCGGGGGACTCGGCGAACGACCGCAGGTAGACCGCCATCGCGTCGCGGTCGTGGATCGCGTCGTAGGCGTGCACCTCGCCGAGCTCACCGTCGTCCCAGCTGCCGACGTGGGCGTGCTCGAGCCGCTGCTCGGGCTCGGGGTAGAGCACCAGCGGCAGCTGGTAGAGCTCGCTGCCGGCAGCCTCGCCGGCGGCGTCGGTGTAGCCGACGGTGAGCAGCTCGACGGTGATCGTCGGCGGGCCCGGGAGCGTCGCGGCCCGGTGCACGTCGGTGACCGTGAACGACCGCCCCTTGCCGCCGAACCAGCGGGCCTGCTCGAGGTAGGCGTCCAGGTGCGGGTAGGGCCCCTCGGGTGGTTGCTCGCTCATGCGTCCGCTCCTGCAGGAAGGGGAGTGCCCGTGGGTGGGTGCACTGGCGGCTGCGGCTCCAGGGCGGGCAACCGGATCCAGTAGAAGCCGTACCCGCCCAGGGTGAGCAGGTAGGGCAGCTCACCGATCTGCGGGAACCGCACGCCGCCGAGCAGCTCGACGGGCACGACCCCCTCCCAGCGACGCAGGTCCAGCTCGACGGGCTGGGGGAAGCGGGAGAGGTTGTTCACGCACAGGACCGCGTCGGTGCTGCCGTCCGGCGCGGTGTAGGAGCGCACGTAGGACAGCACGGACGGGTTGGAGCCGCCCAGGTCATGGAAGTCCCCGAGCCCGAAGCACGGGTGCTGCTTGCGGGCGTGGATCATCCGGCGGGTCCAGTTCAGCAGCGACGACGGGTCCTCCAGCTCGGTTTCCACGTTCACGCGCTGGTACCCGTAGACCGCGTCCTGAATCAGGGGCAGGTGCAGCCGTCCCGGGTTGGCCTGGGAGAAGCCGGCGTTGCGGTCCGGGGTCCACTGCATCGGCGTCCGCACCCCGTCGCGGTCACCGAGCCAGATGTTGTCGCCCATGCCGATCTCGTCGCCGTAGTAGAGGACCGGCGAGCCGGGCAGCGACAGCAGCAACGCGGTGAAGAGCTCCATCTGGTTGGTGTCGTTGTCCAGCAGCGGCGCCAGTCGCCGGCGGATGCCGATGTTGGCCTTCATCCGCGGGTCCTTGGCGTACTCGGACCACATGTAGTCGCGGTCCTCGTCGGTGACCATCTCGAGGGTCAGCTCGTCGTGGTTGCGCAGGAAGATGCCCCACTGGCAGCCGCTCGGGATCGGTGGCGTCTGCTCCATGATCTCCGAGATCGGGAAGCGTGACTCCCGGCGCACGGACATGAAGATGCGCGGCATCACCGGGAAGTGGAAGCACATGTGGCACTCGTCGCCGCCGGACTCGAAGTGGCCGAAGTAGTCCACGACGTCCGCGGGCCACTGGTTGGCCTCCGCGAGCAGCACCCGCCCGGGGTAGTGCTCGTCGACGTAGCGGCGCACCTTCCTCAGGAAGGCATGGGTCTCGGGCAGGTTCTCGCCGTTGGTGCCGGGCCGCTCGTAGAGGTAGGGCACCGCGTCGAGGCGGAAGCCGTCGAGGCCCATGTCGAGCCAGAACGAGAGCGCCTCGAGGATCGCGTCGTGGACCTTGGGGTTGTCGTAGTTCAGGTCCGGCTGGTGGCTGAAGAAGCGGTGCCAGTAGTACTGCTGCCGCACCGGGTCCCAGGTCCAGTTCGACGGTTCGGTGTCGACGAAGATGATCCGCGCTTCCTGGTAGAGCTCGTCGGAGTCGGACCACACGTAGAAGTCGCCGAACGGGCCGTCGGGGTCCTCCCGGCTGGCCTGGAACCACGGATGCTGGTCGCTGGTGTGGTTCATGACGAAGTCGATGATCACCCGGATGCCCCGGGCGTGCGCCTCGTCGAGGAGCTGCTGGAAGTCCTCGACGGTGCCGATGTCGGGGAGGATGCGCGTGTAGTCGGAGACGTCGTACCCACCGTCGCGCAGCGGCGACATGAAGAACGGCGGCACCCACAGGCAGTCGACGCCCAGCCATTGCAGGTAGTCGAGCTTCTCGGTCAGTCCCTTGAAGTCGCCGGTGCCGTTGCCGTCCGCGTCGCGGAAGGACCGCACGAGGACCTCGTAGAAGACAGCCGTCTTGAACCACTCGGGTTCGGGGATGAGGTGGTCGTCGTCCGTCGGCTCCGTGGTCGTCTCCTGGCCACCCATGGGGCTCAGTCTTGCACCGTGCGCCGGTCGCTAAACAAGCGTGCCCGTCATCGACGCACCGTGAGCACGTGCGCCGGCTCGAAGCCGGGGTCGAGACGCACGTAGTTGTGCGCCCCCCAGTGCCAGACCTGGCCGGTGATCTCGTCGGTGACCGGGAAGGTGTCGTGCCACTCCATGCCGAGGCGCGGCAGGTCGAGGTGCACCATCGTCTCGCGGGCACCGTGCGGATCGAGGTTGACCACCACGATCACCAGGTCGTCCTCGTCGGGAGCGTCCTTGGCGAAGCACAGCACGCTGTCGTCATCGGTGCTGTGCACGGTGACGTTGCGCAGCCGCTGGAGGGCAGGGTGGGCGCGCCGGATCTCGTTGAGGCGGGTGAGGTACGGCGCCAGTGTCCTGCCCTCGCGGTCGGCCCGGTCCCAGTCGCGGATGCGGATCTGGTACTTCTCGGAGTCGAGGTACTCCTCGCTGCCCGGACGCACGGCCACGTGCTCGAAGAGCTCGAATCCGGCGTAGACGCCCCAGCTCGGCGAGCCGGTGGCGGCGAGCACCGCCCGGATGCGGAACGCAGCGGGACCGCCGTACTGCAGGTAGGCGTGCAGGATGTCCGGGGTGTTGACGAAGAAGTTCGGTCGCATCACGTGGCCGGTCTCGTGGCTGACCTCCTGGAGGTAGGTCTCCAGCTCCGTGCGGTTGTTGCGCCAGGTGAAGTAGGTGTAGCTCTGGTGGAAGCCCACCGTCGCCAGGGCCTGCATCATCGGCGGCTTGGTGAAGGCCTCGGAGAGGAACAGCACGTCGGGGTCGGTGCGGCGCACGTCGGCGAGCAGCCGCTCCCAGAACGACACCGGCTTGGTGTGCGGGTTGTCGACCCGGAAGATCCGCACGCCGTGGTCCATCCAGTGCTGCAGCACCCGGCGCACCTCGACGTAGATGCCTTCGGGGTCGTTGTCGAAGTTGATCGGGTAGATGTCCTGGTACTTCTTCGGCGGGTTCTCGGCATAGGCGATGGAACCGTCGGCCCGGGTGGTGAACCACTCCGGGTGCTCGGTGACCCACGGGTGGTCCGGCGCGGCCTGGAGTGCGAAGTCGAGCGCGACCTCGAGGCCGAGGTCGCGCGCGGCGGCGACGAAGGCGTCGAAGTCCTCCAGCGTCCCCAGGTCGGGATGGATGGCGTCGTGCCCGCCCTGCTTCGAGCCGATCGCCCACGGCGACCCGACGTCCTCGGGCGTCGGGTCCAGGGTGTTGTTGCGGCCCTTGCGGTTGACCTCGCCGATGGGGTGGATCGGAGGCAGGTAGATGACGTCGAAGCCCATCGCGGCGACCGCGGGCAGCCGCTTCGCGGCCGTGCGGAAGGTGCCGCTGGTCACCCTGCCGGCGGCGTCGACTGCCGCGCCCTCCGAGCGCGGGAAGAACTCGTACCAGCTGCTGAACAACGCCCGCGACCGGTCCACGAAGAAGGGGTAGGGGCCCTCGACGGTGACCAGGTCGCGCAGCGGGTGCTTGAGGAAGACCTCCGCGAGCTCGGGGGTCTCGGCCACGGCCAGCCGGGCGCCCACGGGGCGGTTCCGGTCGCGCAGCGCCTTCATCGCGTCGGTGAGGACCTGCCGCGAGGCGGGGTCCCTGCGTCCGATCTGCTTGCGCACCCGCTCCAGGAGCAGCACGCCCTCGCGGAACATCAGCTCGGTGTCCACGTCGGCGCGGATCTTGATGCCGGCATCGTGCAGCCAGGTCGCCAGCGGGTCGCTCCAGGACTGGATCGCGAAGGACCACGCGCCCTCGGCGTCGGGCAGCACGGTGGCGGCCATCCGCGACACCTCGCCCTCGACCTCGTGCATCCGCACCGGCGGCCGGGCCTTGCGGTCCGGACCGGTCAGCACGACCTCGGCGCCGAGCTGGTCGTGGCCCTCGCGGAACACGAGCGCGGTGACCTCGAACGGCTCGCCGAGCGCGGCCTTGGCGGGGTAGCGGGCATGCTCGACGACAGGCTTCACGTCCATGACGGGGATGCGTCCGACCATGCGCACACCCTAGTCAGCCGTTTATTGGATCGATCAAGTCGCGGTGCGTTACCGTCTTCCGGTGCGTGCCATTCGTCGATTCACCGTCCGCCCCGTCCTGCCCGAGCCGCTGCAGGCACTGGGAGACCTGGCGACCAACCTCCGCTGGTCCTGGCACCCGGAGACCCAGGACGTCTTTGCGGCCGTCGACCCGGAGGCGTGGGCGGCGAGCGGGCACGACCCGGTGCGGTTGCTGGGGGCGGTCTCCCGCCGCCGGCTGGACGAGCTCGCCTCCGACAAGCGCTTCCTGCGGCGGCTGGAGCTGGCCGCTGCGGACCTCGAGGAGTACCTCAGCGGCGCGCGCTGGTTCCAGCGGCGGGTCGCTGCGGGCGAGGGCCCGGAGCCGCGGATGGTGGCCTACTTCTCGCCCGAGTTCGGCATCACCTCGGTGCTGCCGCAGTACTCCGGCGGCCTCGGCATCCTGGCCGGTGACCACCTCAAGACCGCCAGCGACCTCGGCCTGCCGCTGACCGGTGTCGGCCTGCTCTACCGGCACGGCTACTTCCGCCAGTCCCTCTCCCGCGAGGGCTGGCAGCAGGAGACCTACCCGGTGCTGGACCCCGACGGCCTGCCGATCAGCCAGCTCCGCGACGAGGACGGCACCGTCGCCCGGGTGCACATCGAGCTGCCCGGCGACCAGACCCTGGTCGCGCGCATCTGGGTCGCCCACGTCGGCCGGGTGCCGCTGCTGCTGCTCGACTCCGACGTCGAGGACAACCCCGGGCACCTGCGCGACGTGACCGACCGGCTCTACGGCGGCAACACCGAGCACCGCCTGCAGCAGGAGCTGCTGCTGGGCATCGGGGGAGTGCGCGCGCTGCGCTGCTGGTCGCGCATCACCGGTGCACCGGAGCCGGAGGTCTTCCACACCAACGAGGGCCACGCCGGCTTCCTGGGCCTCGAGCGGATCCGCGAGCTGTCGGCCGACCCGGAGGGACCGAAGCTGGACTTCGAGACCGCGCTGGAGGTCACCCGGGCCGGCACGGTCTTCACCACCCACACACCGGTGCCGGCCGGGATCGACCGGTTCCCGCGCGAGCTGGTGCAGCAGTACTTCGAGGGCAACGGCTCGGTGCCGGGCGTTCCGGTCGACCGGGTGCTGGCGCTGGGCGCCGAGGACTACCCGTACGGCGACCCGGGCGTGTTCAACATGGCGGTGATGGGCTTCCGGCTGGCCCAGCGCGCCAACGGCGTCTCGGTGCTGCACGGCGACGTGAGCCGCCACATGTTCAACGGACTGTGGCCGGCGTTCGACTCCGAGGAGGTGCCGATCACCTCGATCACCAACGGGGTGCACGCCCCCACCTGGGTGGCCCGTGAGGTCTTCGAGCTCGCCGCGGCGCAGGGTGTCGACACCGAGTCCGGCGACGTCTGGAACGTCGTGGACAAGGTGCCCGCCGGTGACCTGTGGGCGACCAAGCGGGTGCTGCGTGCCCGGCTGGTGGAGGACGCACGTGCCCGGCTGCGCCGGTCGTGGCAGAAGCGGGGCGCCTCCCGCGCGGAGCTCGGCTGGATCGACGGGGCGCTCGACCCCGACGTGCTCACCATCGGCTTCGCGCGCAGGGTGCCGTCGTACAAGCGGCTGACGCTGATGCTGCGCGACCCCGAGCGGCTCAAGCGGCTGCTGCTGGACCCCGAGCGCCCGGTGCAGCTGGTCATCGCCGGCAAGGCGCACCCGGCCGACGACGGCGGCAAGAAGCTGATCCAGGAGATCGTCCGCTTCGCCGACGACCTGGAGGTGCGGCACCGGATCGTCTTCCTGCCGAACTACGACATCGCGATGGCGCAGCCGCTCTACCCGGGCTGCGACGTCTGGCTCAACAACCCGCTGCGCCCCTACGAGGCCTGTGGCACGTCGGGCATGAAGGCGGCCCTCAACGGCGGGCTGAACCTCTCCATCCTCGACGGCTGGTGGGACGAGTGGTACGACGGCAACAACGGCTGGGCGATCCCCTCCGCCGACGGCGTGGAGGATCCCGACCAGCGTGACGACATCGAGGCGACCGCGCTCTACGACCTGATCGAGAAGGAGGTCGCGCCCCGGTTCTACGACCTCGACGCCGACGGCCTCCCGGTGCGCTGGATCGAGATGGTCCGGCACACCCTGAAGTCGCTCGGACCCAAGGTGTTGTCCAGCCGGATGCTGCGCGACTACGTGCAGCACCTCTACGAGCCGGCGACGGTCTCCTCCCGGGAGATCAACGACTCCTACGAGGGGGCCGCGGAGCTGGCTGCCTGGAAGGCACGCGTCAGCGCCGGCTGGGACGGCGTGCGGATCGACCACGTCGAGACCGAGGGCGTCACCGACGCTCCGGAGATCGGTGGGGCCTTCGACCTGCACGCCTTCGTCTCGCTGGGCTCGCTCTCGCCCGAGGACGTCGACGTGCAGGTGGTGCACGGCCGGGTCCGGGGCGAGGACCAGCTGGTCGACACCAGCGTGGAGTCGCTCGTGCACACCGAGGCCTACGAGGGTGGGCGGCACCGCTTCGACGCGCACGTCCAGCTCTCCCGGACCGGTCCCTTCGGCTACACCGTGCGGGTGCTCCCGAAGCACGCCCACCTGGCGTCGCCGGCCGAGCTGGGCCTGGTCCGGCTGGCGCAGTAGCCCTCACGGGGAGGGCCTGCCCGGGGGTGGACCGACGCCCCGGGCCGCGGCCGGTCAGCAGTCCTGGATGAGCACGAGGCTGCGGGCCGCGACCTCGAGGACCTGGCCGGTCTGCACGCGGGTGCCCTCGGGCAGCTTCTCGTCGGTGGAGAGGACGACCGCTCCCGCGCTCACCCAGTCGTTCACCGGCAGCACGACCTCGCACGGGTCGGCGCCTCCGTTGAGCCAGAGCAGGAACGAGCTGTCGCGCTGCTGCTCGCCGCGCGGGCCCGGCGCGCGGAGCGGGTCGCCGGAGACGAACATGCCCAGCGCGCGCTGGCCCGGGTCCTGCCAGTCGGCGGTCTGCATCTCCCGACCTGCCGGATGGACCCAGGCCAGGTCCTTCGGGCCGCCGGGCATGGTCGGGGCCCCCTCGAACCAGTGCCGCTGGCGCAGCGCGGGGTGCTCACGGCGGATCCGCAGCGCGGCCTTGGTCAGCTCGTAGAGGTCCAGCCATGCGTCGTCGGGCCGCCAGTCCAGCCACGAGGTCGGGTTGTCCTGGGCATAGGCGTTGTTGTTGCCGCGCTGGGTCCGCCCGCGTTCGTCGCCGGCGGTGATCATCGGCACCCCGTTGGACAGGCACAGCGTGGCCATCAGGTTCGCGGCCTGGCGGTGCCGCAGCGCGAGGACCTCACGGTCGTCGGTCTCACCCTCGACGCCGCAGTTCCAGGAGCGGTTGTTGTCGCTGCCGTCGCGGTTGTGCTCGCCGTTGGCCTCGTTGTGCTTGTCGTTGTAGGAGACCAGGTCGCGCAGGGTGAAGCCGTCGTGGGCGGTGACGAAGTTGACCGAGTTGTACGGCGAGCGCCCGTCGTCGGCGTACAGGTCGGAGGACCCGGCCAGCCTGGTGGCGACGTGGCGGATGCCGTCGCCGTGTCCGCGCCAGAAGTCCCGGACGGTGTCGCGGTACTGGTCGTTCCACTCCACCCACGGTGGTGGGAACTCGCCGAGCCGGTAGCCGTCCATCGAGGCGTCCCACGGCTCGGCGATCAGCTTGACGTGCCGCAGGGTCGGGTCCTGCCCGATCGCGGTCAGCAGGTGCCCGGCCATGTCGATCTGGTGACCGGTGCGGGTCAGCGCCGAGAGCAGGTCGAAGCGGAAGCCGTCGACGTGCATCTCCTGCACCCAGTAGCGCAGCGAGTCGAGGATCAGTCGCAGGCCCTGCGGCCGGTGGGCCGCCACGGTGTTGCCGCAGCCGGTCACGTCCCAGTAGGTGTCGTCGAACGCGCCGTGCAGCCCGGGCTGGACGCGTTGGTAGTAGCCGCGGTCGTCGAGGCCGCGGAAGGAGTACGTCGGGCCGTCGGCGCCGGCCTCGGCGGTGTGGTTGTAGACCACGTCGAGGACCACCTCGAGGCCGGCGGCGTGCAGGTCCTTGACCATCTGCTTGAACTCGGTCACCTGCTGGCCGCGGTCTCCGGAGGCGGAGTAGGCGTGGTGCGGGGCGAAGAAGCCGATGGTGTTGTAGCCCCAGTAGTTGCGCAGTCCCCGGTCGGCGAGGAAGAGCTCGGAGACGAACTCGAAGGACGGCAGCAGCTCGACGGTCGTGACGCCGAGGTCGTGCAGGTAGTCGGTGACGACCGGGTGGCCGAGCGCGGCGAAGGAGCCGCGGATCTCCTCGGGGATGCGGTCGTGGCAGTGGGTGAACCCCTTCACGTGCAGCTCGTAGACCACCGTGTCGAGCCAGGCGTGCGCCGGCGGGGTGTCGTTGCCCCAGTCGAAGTCGTCGTGGACCACGACGCCCTTGGGCATGGACGCTGCGGAGTCCAGGCTGCTGGGCCGATCCGGCTCGGTGTCGTCGTACCCCAGGACGGCGGGCCCGGGCACCACCTCACCGCTCACGGCCCGGGCGTAGGGGTCGAGGAGCAGTTTGCGCGGATTGAACCGCAGCCCGCGCGAGGGCTCCCAGGGGCCGTCGGCGCGGAACCCGTAGCGGGTGCCGGCCTCGACGCCGGGCACCGCGCCGTGCCACACGCCCAGGGTCTGCTCGGTCAGCTCGTGGCGGGTCTCGCGGTCGTCCTCGTCGAAGAGGCAGACCGTCACCGAGGTCGCGTCGGGGGAGTGGACCGCGAAGTTCGTCGCCTCCGGCGACCAGGTGGCACCCAGCGGCCAGTGGCGGCCCGGCCAGACGGGCTTCGTCTCGCCCCGCTGGGTCCATTCTCCGGGTGTCACGCGGGCCATTGTGTCCGATGACCCGGTGGCCGGGTGCGGGAGTGGTCGGCCGGCTGCCCCGGCTGGGGCTGGCGCCGCACGTCGCCGTGCCGCAGGATGACTCCCTCTCGGCACCGACAACAGGAGGACGGACATGGTCGTGCGCAGGTCCGCAGCAGTCGCCACGCT
This sequence comes from Marmoricola sp., assembly GCA_036518175.1. GTDB lineage: Bacteria > Actinomycetota > Actinomycetes > Propionibacteriales > Nocardioidaceae > Marmoricola. The sequence goes on along the minus strand of DATDNR010000134.1, from coordinate 4,255 downwards.
CGCGCTGGTCACGAGTGGCATGCTCGTCACCGCTCCCGCGGTCGCCACCAAGGCGGGCAGCGGCTCGGCCACGGGCAGTGCCCGGGTCTTCATGGTGAACCCCGTGCAGTCGAGCGGGGACGAGTCGTTGACCGACCGGAACGACAGCGCGACGGCGGTGCCCGCGTCGGACTACGCCCGCGTGCGGTTGCGCAACCTCGACGGCAGCGGCTACCTGCGCGGAAGGTGGGTGACGGTGGAGTCATCCACGGGCCAGCCCGCCTACAGCAGCACCAACACGTTCCTCTACGAGCGCCACCAGGACCAGTTCGAGCAGGTGATGGCCTACTTCTGGATCAACCAGGCCCAGGAATACCTGCAGTCGCTGGGCTTCGGCTCTCGCTACCCCGGCATCGTGCAGCAGTCGCTGCACGTGAAGATCGACCAGCTCGGCTACGACAACTCCTACCAGACCGACAAGCCGTTCCGGATCCGCTACGGGAAGGGTGGGGTCGACGACGCCGAGGACGCCGAAGTGATCGTGCACGAGTACGGCCACGCCGTACAGGCCTCGCAGGTGCCCGGCTTCGGGCAGAGCGAGGAGGCGGGCTCGATCGGGGAGGCGTTCGGCGACTACCTCGGCGTGACGGTCGGCCTGGCGGCGGCGCGGCAGTACGGGTGGCCGGTCGCGGCCGATCCCTCCTGCCCGATGGACTGGGACTCCACCGCCTACACCGACGCGCCGCACTGCATCCGCAGCTTCCACACCGGCATGACGGTGGCCGACGAGGACGGTGAGGTGCACCATGACGGGCAGATCTGGAGCCAGGCGCTGTGGGAGATCCGGCAGGGCTACCAACGGCTCGGGCTGAGCACTGCGGACTGGGACACCACGCTCGTCGACTCGCAGTTCGGCTATGCCCCGAACACGTCATTCTCCGCCGCGGCGAAGGCGACCTGGCAGAAGGCGCTGGCCCGTGACGGACAGCGCGCGGCGACGCTGGTGCGGGCACGCTTCGCAGCCCGCGGCATCACCTTCTGACCGGCTCCGGACGGGCGGCTACCCTCTCCAGAACCGGTCGTCGAGGTGGAAGGTGCTGCCATGGGTGAGTTCGTGCGTCTCGAGGTCGAGGACGGTGTCGCCACGCTGCGGCTCGACCGCCCGAAGATGAACGCGCTCAACGCCCAGGTGCAGGAGGAGATCCGGGCCGCCGCCGCCGAGGCGTCCGAGCGTGAGGACGTCAAGGCCGTGGTCGTCTACGGCGGCGAGAAGGTGTTCGCGGCCGGCGCCGACATCAAGGAGATGGCCGACCTGTCCTACATCGACATGGTCAAGCGCTCTGGCAAGCTCACCTCGGCCTTCTCGGCCGTCGCCCGCATCCCGAAGCCGGTGGTCGCCGCGGTCACCGGCTATGCCCTCGGAGGTGGCTGCGAGCTGGCGCTCTGCGCCGACTACCGCATCGCCGCCGACGACGCGACGCTCGGGCAGCCGGAGATCCTGCTGGGCATCATCCCCGGCGCCGGCGGCACCCAGCGCCTGACCCGGCTCGTGGGCCCGAGCAAGGCGAAGGACATCATCTTCAGCGGTCGCTTCGTCAAGGCCGAGGAGGCGCTCGCGATCGGGCTGGTCGACCGGGTGGTGCCGGCCGGGCAGGTGTACGACGAGGCCCTCGCCTGGGCCGGACAGTTCCGCAGGGCGGCGACGTACGCCGTCCGCGCCGCCAAGGAGGCGATCGACCGGGGCCTGGAGGTCGACCTCGACACCGGGCTGGAGATCGAGCGCGCCCAGTTCGCCGCGCTCTTCGCGACCGAGGACCGTACCCTCGGGATGCGGTCCTTCGTTGAGAGTGGTCCCGGGAAGGCGCAGTTCGAAGGACGCTGACCCACGACCCCCGCGAGGCAGCGCATGACCCAGACGAGCAAGGAGCGAAGCGTGACCACCAAGGGCGCGAGCGACGAGCCGTTCCCCGACCGGAAGAGCCGGAAGAAGGAGCACGCCGCACAGGTCGCGGCGATCCGCGCGAAGCTGGGGCTCGCCATCCGCGTCGTCTTCCTGGTCTTCGCGGTGGTGCTCGCCCTCGGCGCGCTGCTGGTCGCCTTCCGCGCGAACGTCAGCAGCAGCAACGGCCTGGTGCAGTTCATCAAGAGCTTCGCCGACGCCATCGACGGTCCGTTCAGCCGCGACAACGGCGTCTTCCACTTCACCGGGAAGGGCCATGACGCCGCCGCCTCGGCGGTGACCAAGAACGCGCTGGTCAACTGGGGCCTCGCCGCGGTGATCTACCTCGTCATCGGTCGTGTGCTCGGCCGGCTGGTCGCCGGCAAGGCGGGCTAGCACTTCCGTCGCGGCGCGGCGGCGGGCGGACGGCAACACGCCGGACGGCTGCCGAAACCGTTGCATTTTCCACTTTCTTCCCGCTAGGTTCCCCTCCGGTCACCGGGAGCTCATGGGGCGGTGACCGGTGCATCAGGGAGCGGCAGGCGATGACGCCTGCCCTGGGAAGGGAACAAATGAAGAAGACCAGTGTGCTGGTTGCGGGTGCGCTCGCTGCCGGCTCGATCGTGGCGTTCTCCGGTGGGTCGGCGGAGGCCGCCTCGAGCCCGTTGGACTACGTGTGCTCGTCGTTGCTCGGGCCGACGACCATGCGCGTCGTCGACGACACCGACCTGCCGGCCCAGGTGCCGGTCGGCGCAACCGTGCCGATGCACCTGACCTCGGCGGTGGCGTTGCCGTCGACCGCGCTGTCACTGATCAGCGCGCTGTATCCGACGGCCACCGGGGTCGTCGGCGACGTCACCTCCACCGGCACCATGACCGGCCCGGCCGGTGTCGGCAGCGTTCCGGTCACCACCGAGCTGCCGGTGCCGCTCACGAGCCTCAGCCAGCTCGACTCGGCCGGGAACCTGCCGCTCCACCTCACGGGTGAAGCCCAGGACTTCACCGCCCCGGTCCCCGGCCTGTACACCATCAAGGCCGGTGGCTTCACCTCTGCGCTGTCCGCCCAGGGGCCGCTCGGCGTGCTCGGCGCGATTCCTGCGATGACCTGCGTGGCTCCGGACGTCGACACCACCATCGACACCGTCAAGGCAGTGGTGCCGTCGACCGCCACGCTGCGTCTGGCCCGGAGCACCGAGGGCTACGGTCAGGCGACGATCGCCACGGCGACGGTGGCCTCGTCCGACCCGCTGGCTGCGGCGCTGGGAGCCCCGGCAGGTTCGGTGAGGTTCACCGTGGGCCGCAGGTCGGTCACCGCGGCGCTCGACGGCAACGGTGTCGCCAGGGCGAAGCTGCCCAGGCTGGCGGCGGGCCACAGCTACAGCGTCGTCGCGCACTACGCGCCCGCGGCCAGCTCGTTCTACCAGGCCGCGAAGAGCTCGCCGAAGTCCCTCAAGGTCGTCAGGGCGGGGACGCGGACCGCGGTCGTCGCTCGCAACATCCGCCGGCGGCACGCCGAGGTGGCGACCATCGCGGTGACCTCGACGTACAAGGCGACGGTGACCGGCAAGGTCAGGGCGACCCTGAAGAGGGGCACCCGCTCGCTGAGGTCCAGGACGGTCAGCCTCGAGCGCGGCCGGGCCACGGTCCGCTTCGGCAGGCTCGCCAAGAGGGGCAGGTACTCCGTGGTCGCGCACTACCTGGGCAGCGCCGACTTCGTCCGGTCCGGCGGCAGGCGCGGTTTCTCGGTCCGCTGACCGCGTCGGACGACGCGATGGCCCCGGCTCCGGCCGGGGCCATCTCCGTTTCGGGGTGCTTTCGCGGGCCGTTCTCTGTGACCGAGCCCACCCCACCGGCGGTGTGCGACGGTCGGTGACCCATGGGTAATCTCGGGGGGACCTCAACTTCTGACCCAGGAGGCGGCCTCCGGGCCGATACAGCATGAACATTGTCGTCTGTGTGAAGCATGTGCCGGACGCGACTGCGGAGCGGCAGTTCGAGTCCGACAACACCGTGGACCGTGAGGGCGTGCCCGGGCTGATGTCCGAGCTGGACGAGTACGCCGTGGAGCAGGCTCTGCAGCTCAAGGAGAAGCGTGAGGGCGAGGAGGTCGAGGTCACCGCGCTGACCGTCGGCCCGCAGCTCGCGGCCGACGGCCTGAAGAAGGCGCTGCAGATGGGCGCCGACAAGGGCGTGCATGTGGTCGACGACGCGATCGCCGGCTCCGATGCTCCGGCGACGGCGAAGGTGCTGGCCGGCGCGATCCGCAAGCTGGGGAACGTCGACCTGGTGATGTGCGGCATGGCGTCGACCGACGGCTCGATGTCGGTGGTGCCCGCG
>DATDNR010000133.1:0-2133 GCA_036518175.1 Marmoricola sp. | reverse complement strand
TCCAGTGCTCGGTCAGCCAGGTCACCGCGGTGTCCACCCACTGGCCGAAGTGGATCCGTGGCACGGCGTTCATCGGCACGATCAGCTCAGACAGCATGGCCCACCTCCTTGGCCTCGTCGGGGCGTTCGTCGGGGCGTTCGCCGGTGCTCTCGCCGGTCCCGGACGCCTCGGGGTGCGTGCCGAGCGCGGACAGGAGCGTCACCCGGGGGATCACGCCCAGCAAGCGCCCGTCGCCGTCGACCACCGGCAGTGGTAGCCGGTTCTCTGCTGCGGGCGTGAACAGGTCGGCGAGGGGGGTCTCGGCGGCGATGACCGTGGCCACCGGTTCCATCACCGCCTGCACGCTGCCGGCGTCGAGCCGTCCGGCGATCTTCTCCTCCGTCACGTAGCCGAGGAGCTTGCGGTCGCGGCCGGTGACGTAGAGGCCGGACTGCTGCTGCTCCCGCAGCAGCTTGTGCGCCATCCGCGGCCCCTGGTCGGCGCCGAGCACCGCGACGGGGGGCTCCATCACCGACGATGCGGTGAGCACCCGGGTCCGGTCGACGTCGGCGACGAACTGGGCGACGTAGTCGTTGGCCGGGTCGGTGAGGATCTCCTCTGCGGTGCCGACCTGCTCGATGCGGCCGTTGCGCATCATCGCGATCCGGTCACCGAGCCGCATCGCCTCGTTCAGATCGTGGGTGATGAACAGGATGGTCTTGCCGAGCTTGTGCTGCAGCTCGATCAGCTGGTCCTGCATCTCGCGCCGGATCAGCGGGTCGAGCGCGCTGAACGCCTCGTCCATCAACAGCACATCGGTGTCGGCGGCGAGCGCACGGGCGAGCCCCACCCGTTGCCGCATGCCGCCCGACAGCTCCTCGGGCCGGTGGTCCTCCCACCCCTCGAGGCCGCACAGGTGCAGCGCCTCGACGGCACGTTCGCGACGCTCCTGCTTGCCCACACCCTTGACCTCCAGGCCGTACGCCGCGTTCTCCGCGACGGTGCGGTGCGGCAGCAGGGCGAAGTGCTGGAAGACCATGCTGATGTGCTCGCGCCGGGCCTTGCGCAGCTGCCGCGGCGACATCGCCGTGAGGTCCTCGCCGTGCAGCTCCACGCGCCCGGCGGTCGGCTCCAACAGACCGTTGACCATCCGGATCAACGTCGACTTGCCGGACCCCGAGAGGCCCATCACCACGAAGATCTCCCCCTCCTCCACGGAGAAGGAGGCGTCGATCACCGCAGGAGTGAGGCCGTCACGTTTCAGCTCGGCGGGGTCGGCGCCGGCCTGCAACCGGTCGACGCCGTCACGGGCGCGGCGACCGAAGACCTTGTACAGGTGGTGTGCCGAGATGGCAGGCACACGTCTCCTTCCGTCCAGTCCCGAGAGCGAACATTGACAAAGTTGCGGACGGCTAACGAACCACAACGGGCAACAGGTCGCAAGCCGTGTGGAAGCCCTCACACCGCACCCGGAGCAGCGAGACGGTGCCTGTCTAGCGTGGTGACATGGCGCGCTACGTGATCGACGCACCCACCCTGTTGCACCTGGTGGACCACGACTTGTCCATCTACGCCAGGCACCAGCTCGTCGCGCCGAACTCGATCCGCTCCGAAGCACTCGAGCGGATGTTGCGCGAGGTCAGGGACGGTCGCCGCTCGGAGAAGGAAGCCTTGCAGTGCCACCAGCGGATGACCGAACTCAAGATCCGGCTGCTCGGCGACCGCGTGTCGCGCCGTACTGCATGGGACATCGCCCTGGCCCACGGTTGGGACACGCTCCGGGACGCGGAGTACCTGGCGGTGACTCGTTTGCAGGCCGACGCTCTGGTCACCGTCGACCACGACCTGGCGAGCGTGGCCGCGGGCATCGTCCCGACCGCGGAACTGCGCGACCTGCTGGTCCTCGAGCAACCGCAGTCGACCGAGCGTTAGGCCTGTGCGTCCTCGATCGACGCCGGCCAGCGGTGTCGGCGCCACTCCTCCCATGTCGCGAATCCTGCCGGTGGGGCATCGACAGGCTCACTGCCGTCCAGCTCCCCGCGCGTCGGAACGCTGATGATGTCAGCCCACTCGGCAAGCTCCTCATCCGACATCTCCCAGGTCGTGTGCGGCTCCTCGGCCTGGCGCCGGTCAAGCCGTTGCCGCTGCTCGGC
>DATDNR010000132.1:0-3310 GCA_036518175.1 Marmoricola sp. | reverse complement strand
CTGCGCGCGGAGGTACGCCTCGTGCACCGAGGGCCCGCCGCCACCGACCTCCACCCAGGCGTCCTGCCAGCCCGTCACGCCGAGGGAGTGCAGGTAGGCCTGGCCCACCTGCAACGCGGCGTCGAGGTCTGCCTGGGTCTCGGCGGGCAACAGCCGCTCGACCAGGTCCATCGCGCCCTCGTGCAACGCCCCGGTGGGGTTGCCCGAGGCATCACGCTCGATGCGTCCGTCGGCGGGATCCGGCGTCGATGCATCGATGCCGGCGATCTGCAGCGCCCGGGAGCTCACCCAGGCCGAGTGGTGGTCGCGGTTGGGCAGGTAGGCGGACCGGTCGCCGACGACGGCGTCGAGCGTCGCCGCCGTGGGGCAGCCGTGCTCGAAGTCGCCCATGCTCCACCCTCCGCCGATGACCCAGGGGCGGTCGGGGTGCTCGTCGACGTAGCGGCGGATGACCTCCTGGTAGCCCTCGAGGCTGCGCCGGTCGCTCAGGTCGCAGCGCATCCGCTCGAGGCCACCCATGACCGGGTGGGCGTGGGCGTCCACGAAGCCGGGCAGCAGCAGCCTGCCGGCGAGGTCGACGACCTCGTCGGCCTGCGGCAGGTACGGCGCCACGGCCTCGTCGCCCCCCACCGCCACGACGGTGCCGTCGCGCACGGCCACCGCGGTGGCCCAGGAGCGGGCGGCATCGGCACGGAAGACGGGGCCGTTGCGGAAGACGGTGGTCGGCTGGTCGCTCACCCGCCGATCATGCCGCAGTCAGCGGGCGCGGTGCCGTGGGAACTCCACCACCTGCTGGAAGGTCGGCCGGTTCTGCCAGTCGATCGGCGGCTGCCCGACGACTCCGAGGGCACGGTGCCAGATGGCGTCGTACTCCGGCATGGTCTGGCCGGCGGCCTTCGACGCCGACGAGGCGGTCCACGAGGCGACGTCGGAGGAGCCGTTGGCCTGCACCAGGGCGTGGTAGGTCTGTTGCAGGGCGTCGTCGACGGCAGCGCGGCAGGTGGACGGGCCGCCGTGGCACTCGTGCGAGGTCAGCGGGGCGGAGAAGCCGTCGGCGGGGTGCCGGCCGAGTAGCTGCTGCAGCGTGGACATCAGGTAGCCCTCGTAGCCGCCGTCGTAGGCAGAGCCGAGGTGGGCCCCACCCGAGTTCGGGGTGTTCACCCACTGCATCGGCAGCCGTGCGTAGCCCTCGACGGTCGCGCCCCCGGTCGAGCCGACCCCGCTGGTGCCGCCCGAGGCCAGGATCGGGTCGTAGAACGCGCGGACCAGGTGGGGCACCAGCTCATCGGCGATCGCCACCGCCGCCGCGTGCGCGTACTGGCTGTCGGCCGGGTGCGCCTTGCGCCGGTGCGCACCGGCCCGCTGCCAGGCGTCGAGCTGCCGCAGCATCGCGCTGACGCCGGCCGGGTGCGGGTGCCCGTCGACGTACTGCAGCAGCAGCGGGACGACGGTGAGCCCGTCGAGGTCCTGGGACGCGGCGGTCTCCATGGCCTGCACCACCTGGGCGCGGGTGACCGCGTCGTCGGTCCGCCGGAAGCGGGCCTGGAGCTGCCGGACGAGCATGACCGAGCGGTAGGTCTGGCCGTAGTCGTAGTCCGCGTCGTCGGCCTGCCCCGGGGCGGGCTTGTTGTTCCAGCTGACGAAGTAGCCCTTCGCGGGGTCGATCTGGTGCACGTGCTGGGCGGGGGAGAGGAAGCCGCGCCACTCGGCGTCGCCGGTGCCCCAGGTGGGCAGCGCCGTGTCGACGTGCGGGTTGCGCACGGGGTCGCGACCGCTGACGAAGTAGCCGGTGTCGCGGTCGTCGACGTAGAACCAGTTGAAGGTGTAGTCGATGTGGGAGGCGGCCCGCATCCACGAGCGCACGTCGTGCACCGAGCCGGGTGATCCGAACTCGACGAACCCGATGATCGAGTCGATGTCGTGGCCGTAGGTGGAGCGCTGGTTCACGATCGCCACCGGTCGGCCGTGCACGGTCGTCCACCCCTGCACGACACCGTGCCGGGTCCGGTAGATCCGGTGCCGCAGCACGGTCGGCGCGCCCACGCCGCCGGGCTTGGGGAAGGCGGTCTCGGAGAAGGTGTGCTCGCTCATCGGCAGGCAGCGGCCGTGGAAGAGGTACGACGTGCCGTGGGCGGCGGGCCTGCCGCCGGCCGGGTCACAGATCTGCTCCACGCGCTGGTCGATCAGGTCGGTGCCGGACGAGGTGGCCGACCAGGCGTAGTCGCGGCCGCGGCCCAGCTCCACCAGGCCGGTGCCCGGGAAGGAGGCCCCGGCGGCCGAGTAGTGCGGCGACTGGATCTCCTCGAGGGAGAGGATCTGCGGCGCGAAGTAGGAGACCTGGGGTCCGAAGACCGCGATCGGGTGTCCGGACCGGGTGTGGTCACCGTTCACCACCAGCGCGTTGCTCATGTGCCGTGGCATCGCCTGCAGCGCACCTATGATGCCGAGCGCGGTCTTGTCCGGCCGGGTGAGGTCGCAGCCGGGTGCGGTCCCGACCGGGCCGCCGGTGAGGTCCTTGCCCTCGTCGGGCAGCGCGGTCAGCGAGCGATCGACCGTGGCGCTGGGCAGGTCGTAGCGGAAGACCCGGTCGGTGACGGTGCTGGGAGCCAGCCGGTCGTCCTGGTGGTCGAGCTCCCGGAAGGCGCGGTTGCCGGCGGTGGCGCCGTACTTGTCGACCAGGAACTGCAGGAGGTGCGCGTTGGCCGTCTCCAGGCCCCCGCCGCGGCCGAAGATGCCGCCGATCAGCCCGGCCACCGCGACCACGTCGGCGTCGGTCCACCGCCGGGGCGGGGCCACCGCCGCCGTGTAGTCGGCGGGCAGCAGCCCGGGGCGGGTGCGCGTCCTGGCGATGTAGGCGTTCACCCCGTCGACGTAGGACTCCAGCATCCGCCGGGCCCGTGCCCCCAGGGTGCCGTTACGCGACGCCATCCGGTCGATCTGCGCCTGGGCCTGTTCCTTCGTGTACGGCGCGAGCAGCAGCTGGTCGTGGTCCATCTGCTCGAATTCGCAGGACGAGCCGAGGAACGAGGCGAGCGTGCCCTCGCCGTAGTGGCGCAGCACGTCCATCAGGAACAGCCGGTCCTCGGCCTGGGCGTACCCGGCGCCGAACGCGGCGGAGCGATCGGTCGCGCCGTAGATGTGCGGCACGTCGTGCCGGTCGCGGTAGATCGTCACCCCGGTGCCGGGACGCTCGGTGCGGGTGATGTCAGCGGGACGGACCCCGAACGACTCGTCGTCGTAGTACTTGCCGAGCTGCGAGTCGGTCAGGTCGTGGGCGTAGAGCAGGTTCGCGTACTTGGCCAACTGGTCC
>DATDNR010000131.1:0-36975 GCA_036518175.1 Marmoricola sp. | reverse complement strand
CGGGGTGAAGGTGGCCTCGGTGGCCACCGCGTTCCCGAGCGGTCGTGCGGCGATGGCGGTGAAGCTGGCCGATGTCCGCACCGCGGTGGAGGCGGGCGCGGACGAGGTCGACATGGTGATCGACCGCGGCGCGTTCCTGTCCGGGCGCTACCTGGAGGTGTACGACGAGATCGTCGCCGTCAAGGCCGAGTGCGGCGACGGGGTGCACCTGAAGGTGATCTTCGAGACCGGTGAGCTGCAGACCTTCGACAACATCCGCCGGGTCAGCTGGCTGGCGATGCTGGCCGGGGCGGACTTCATCAAGACCTCCACCGGCAAGGTGGCCCCCGCGGCGACGATGCCGGGCACGCTGGTGATGCTGGAGGCGGTGCGTGACTTCCGCGAGGCCACCGGCCGGATGGTCGGGGTGAAGCCGGCGGGCGGCATCCGCAGCAGCAAGGAGGCGATCCGCTACCTGGTGATGGTCAACGAGGTGGCCGGTCCGGACTGGCTGGACCCGGACTGGTTCCGGTTCGGCGCCTCCTCGCTGCTCAACGACCTGTTGATGCAGCGCACCCGGATGAGGACCGGTCGCTACTCCGGTTCCGACTACGTCACGCTGGACTGAGCTGAGGATCGATGACGAGCAACGTGTTCGAGTACGCCCCCGCACCGGAGTCCCGGTCGGTGGTGGACATCCGGTCGTCGTACGGCCTGTTCGTCGACGGCGAGTTCGTCGAGGGCCACGGCCGGTCGTTCAAGACCGTCAACCCGGCCACCGAGGAGGTGCTGGCCGACGTCGCGGAGGCCGACGAGAGCGACGTGGACGCCGCGGTGCGCGCGGCACGCCGGGCCCACTCCCGGGTCTGGTCGCGGATGTCGGGCGCCGAGCGCGGCAAGTACCTCTTCCGCATCGCGCGGATCATCCAGGAGCGGGCCCGCGAGCTGGCGGTGCTGGAGTCGATCGACAACGGCAAGCCGATCCGGGAGTCCCGCGACGTCGACGTGCCCACCGCGGCCGCGCACTTCTTCTACTACGCAGGCTGGGCCGACAAGCTGGAGTACGCCGGCTTCGGAGCGGACCCGCAGCCGCTGGGGGTCGCCGGCCAGGTCATCCCGTGGAACTTCCCGCTGCTGATGCTGGCCTGGAAGATCGCGCCGGCGCTGGCGTGCGGCAACACCGTGGTGCTCAAGCCGGCGGAGACCACGCCGCTGACGGCGCTGCTGTTCGCCGAGATCTGCCAGCAGGCCGACCTGCCGCCGGGCGTGGTCAACATCCTCACCGGCGCCGGTGAGACCGGCCGGGCGGTCGTGGCCCACCCGGGCGTGGACAAGGTGGCCTTCACCGGCTCCACCGAGGTCGGCCGCGCCATCGCCAGGGCGGTGGCCGGGACCGACAAGAAGGTCACCCTGGAGCTGGGCGGCAAGGCCGCCAACATCGTCTTCGACGACGCCCCGGTCGACCAGGCCGTCGAGGGCATCGTCAACGGCATCTTCTTCAACCAGGGACATGTCTGCTGCGCCGGCTCGCGGCTGCTGGTGCAGGAGTCGGTCGCCGAGGAGGTCGTCGAGCGGCTCAAGCGCCGGATGGGCACGCTGCGGGTGGGCGACCCGCTGGACAAGAACACCGACGTCGGCGCGATCAACTCCGCCGAGCAGCTGGCCAGGATCCGCCAGCTGTCCGAGATCGGCGAGGCCGAGGGCGCCGGCCGGTGGTCGCCGCCGTGCGAGCTGCCCGAGCACGGCTACTGGTTCCCGCCGACGGTCTTCACCGGGGTCAGCCAGGCCCACCGGATCGCCCGGGAGGAGATCTTCGGCCCGGTGCTGAGCGTGCTCACCTTCCGCACCCCGGCCGAGGCGGTGGAGAAGGCGAACAACACCCCCTACGGCCTCTCGGCCGGGATCTGGACCGACAAGGGCTCCCGGATCCTGTGGATGGCCTCGCGGCTGCGCGCCGGCGTGGTCTGGTCCAACACGTTCAACCGCTTCGACCCGGCCAGCCCGTTCGGCGGCTACAAGGAGTCCGGCTACGGCCGTGAGGGCGGCCGCCACGGCCTGGAGGGATATCTCAAGTGACGCGCCGCACCACCCGCCCCAGCACCCGCCCCAGCACCCGCCCCGACGCCCGCATCGACGTCCGCATCGACGTCCGCAAGACCTACAAGCTCTACATCGGCGGCGCCTTCCCCCGCTCGGAGTCGGGCCGCTCCTACGTCGTCGACGACGCCCGGGGCCGGTTCCTGGCCAACGCCTCGCAGGCCTCGCGCAAGGACGCCCGCGACGCCGTGGTCGCTGCGCGCAAGGCGTTCGGCGGCTGGGCCGGGCGTACGGCGTACAACCGCGGCCAGGTCGTCTACCGCATCGCCGAGGTGCTCGAGAGCCGCCGGGCCCAGCTCGAGGCCGAGGTCCGCGACGCCACCGGCGCCACGCCGGCCCAGGCCCGGGCGAACGTCGAGGCCGCCGTCGACCGGCTGGTCTGGTATGCCGGCTGGGCCGACAAGATCGCCCAGGTCACCGGCGGCGCCAACCCGGTCGCCGGCCCCTACTTCAACCACTCCGCACCCGAGCCCACCGGTGTCGTCGCCGTCGTCGCGCCCGATGACCCGCTCCTCGGCTTGGTCAGTGTGCTGGCGCCGGTGATCGCCTGCGGCAACACCGCCGTCGTCCTCGCCAGCGAGCCGCACCCGCTGCCCGCGGTCACCCTCGCCGAGGTGATGGCCACCGCCGACGTCCCCGGCGGCGTGGTCAACGTGCTCACCGGCTTCCGCGCCGAGGTCGCGCCCTGGCTGGCCGCCCACATGGACGTCAACGCCCTCGACCTCACCGGCATCGACGACCCCGGCCTGGCCCGCACCCTCGAGGAGGCGGCCGCGGAGAACCTCAAGCGCGTCCGCCGCCCCGGCCCCGAAGACCTCACCGCCGCCCCGGCGCTCGACCGGATGACCACCTTCCTGGAGACCAAGACCGTCTGGCACCCGATGGGGGTCTAGGCTCGCCGCTTCCGGGTGAGGCGAGTACGCAGCATGAGGGTTGTGGTATGGGGAACGACAGTCGCAGACTGGAACCCCGATCCACTTGCGGAGGCGCCCGATGCGTAACAGCAGCCACGTGCCCGACATGATGCCGATCCTGTCGCGGGGCCGGCACCGCCACATGCGCAAGGGCGCCTGCTTCATGGAGATGGCGTCCTACCTCGCCGGTGAGAAGTGGTCCGACCACCCCAAGTGCACGCATCCCCTGCTGGGCGCGCTGGCTCGCATGGTCAACGACCACGTCGGCGACGAGACCCGCCAGGAGCTCATCCCGCTGGTGCCGTCGGTGATCGGCCTCCAGGGCCGCAAGCCGTGGACCGACGCCCGGATCGCGCGCGAGTGCGCCCTGACGGCGCTGCCGATCGTCTCCGCCTCGGGCCAGTCCGTGGCCGCCGTCGGCGTCCTCCGCGCGGAGCGGGTGCTCAACAGCCTCGCCGGCCGTCCGCACGACCCGCTCAGCGGGCGCGCTGCCGAGGCGCTCGGCAGCGCCCCTCGCGCCCACGACTGGGCCCGCACCTTCAGTGGCGTGCGCTGGGGCGACTCGAAGAGCTTCGTACGCCGCAGCGCCCCGGCGATCGTCACCGCCTCGGTGTCGCACATCGCGGTGGCCACCGTGCCGGAGCCGGAGCATGTGCTCGTCGACCTGCTCCGTCGGTGCATCGAGTTCACCCGCGAGGACACCACGCTGGCCGCCGTCGAGGCCGACTGCGCCACCCTGCCCGCCAAGGCAGCGCACTGATCCGTCTCCGCTGACCGGGCGGGTCTGGGCCACAATGTGCTGGTGCCTGCCCGCGTGATCGTCATCGCCGGCCCGTCCGGCTCCGGCAAGTCGCGGCTGTCCGGAAAACTGGGCCTGCCGGTGCTCAACCTCGACGACTTCTACAAGGACGGCGACGACCCCACGCTGCCGCGGATCGACCTGCCCGGTGGTGAGCCGATCGTCGACTGGGACCACCCCGGCTCCTGGCTGGCCGAGGACGCCGTGGCCACCATCGAGAAGCTGTGCACCGGCGGCAGCGCGCACGTGCCCGTCTACGACATCTCGCGGAGCACCCGCGTGGGCCACCGGGTGCTCGAGCTCGGAGAGGCCCGACACTTCGTCGCCGAGGGCATCTTCGCCCAGCGGGTCGTCTCGCCCTGCCGGGAGCGGGACCTGCTGGGCGACGCGGTCTGCCTCGGCCGCAACGCTGCGCTGACCTTCGCACTGCGGCTCAGCCGCGACCTTCGTGAGCACCGCAAGCCGCCGTGGGTGCTGGTGCGCCGCGGGGTGCACCTGATGTGGAAGCAGCAGGCGGTGGTGAGCGAGGCGGCGGCACTGGGCTGCCGCGTGGTCGGCATGCAGCGTGCCTACGCCGAGCTCAGCGCGGCAGCGACGCTCGTCTGATCCCTCGAGGGACCACCGTCCGGCTGTCATCCTGCCGTCATGTGCGCCGCCTAGCGTTTCCGGCAAGGTCGGCGTCCTGGTTCCCCCGCCCGGACGCCGACCCCTCCACCCCCTGCGCCGGACCCGGGAGACACCGTGCCCACCCCGCTCGTGATCCGCCTGCCGTTCCCGGGCGTCGACCGCTCGTGGTACACCGAGGTGAACCACGTCGCCCGCCAGACACCCTGGCTGCACGAGGTGGTGCGGTTGTACGCGCTGTACGGCGTGGTGCTCTTCGCGCTGCTGCTGCTCGTCGCGTGGTGGCGGGCGCGCCGCTCCGGCAGCATCACCCGGGTCAGCGCCTCGCTGTGGGCACCGCTCGGCGCGCTGCTGGCCCTGGCCGTCAACCAGCCCCTCGGCCGGTTCGTCGGCGAGCGCAGGCCGTACGACGAGATCGCCCACGCGCTCGTGCTGGTGCCCCGCACCACCGACTTCTCCTTCCCCAGCGACCATGCGGTGATGGCCGGTGCGGTGGCGGCCGGCGTCCTCCTGGTCGACCGACGGCTCGGCCTGCTCGCCACACTGATGGCGCTGCTGATGGCCTTCGCCCGCGTCTACGTCGGCGCGCACTACCCCTTCGACGTCATCGCCGGGCTGCTGGTGGGGGCGGTGGTGACGACGCTGGGCTGGGTCGTCGTACGTCGACCGCTCCGTGGGCTGGTGGGCGCGGTGAACCGAACCCCGCTCCGGGTGCTCGTCGCGGCACGATGACCACCGTGCCCGCGGGCTGGCTGGACCGGGACGAACCCGTGCCCGCCTACGCTGGCCCCATGAACGTCGTGGTGGTCGACGATGAGGAACGCCTCGTGGAGCTCGTGCGCAGCTACCTCGAGGAACAGGGGATGACCACCGTCGGCTGCCACGACGGCGACGAGGGGCTGACCGCCGCCCGCATGCCGGAGGTCGACGTGGTGGTCCTGGACTGGATGCTGCCCGGACGCAGTGGTCTGGAGGTGTGCCAGGCGCTGCGGGCCGAGGGCAACGACGTGCCCGTGCTGATGCTCACCGCGCGCGGCACCGTGCCCGAGCGGGTCGAGGGCTTCGAGGCCGGCGCCGACGACTACCTGGTCAAGCCGTTCGCGCTCGAGGAGCTCCTCGCCCGCGTGCGCGCCCTCGGGCGGCGACGCGAGGCTCCGAACGGGCACCGGCTGGCAGTCGGCGACGTGGTGCTCGACCCGCTGGAGCAGCGCGTGTGGGTCGCCGGCGAGGAGGTGCGGCTGGCCCGCCGGGAGTTCGCCATGCTCAGCTCACTGATGGAGCACAGCGGCCGCGTGGTGAGCCGGTCCCGGCTGTTCGAGGACGTCTGGGAGGACGTCGACATCAACAGCAACGCCCTCGACGTGCACATGTCGCGGGTGCGCAACCACCTCGCCGGCTCCCGGCAGGTGCAGATCACCACGCTGCGCGGCGTCGGCTACCGTCTCGAGCGCGTCACCGGGTGAGCATCCGGATGCAGCTGTGGCGCCGGCTCGTGGGCGACCGCCCGATCGTCACCCGGTTGGTGCTTGCGGTCGCCGCGACGATGGCCCTGGTGCTGCTCTTCGCGGCCGCGTTCGTCTTCGAGCGCGTGCAGTACGCCCTCGACCGGCAGGTCGACCAGGACCTGACCGCCTACCGGGAGGTGGTCGAGGAGGCGCTCGAGCAGGGGCGCACGCCGGCCGCGGACACGCCCGGGCAGAGCTACCAGGTCTTCACCCTCGGCGGCCGCCCGATCGGCGGGAACGCCCGGCACCGGCTGGCCGCTCCGGCGACGGTCCGGCTGGCCGCCGCCGGCAGCGTGCAGCACGACGACGTGGGCCACCTGCTGCCTCCCTCGCAGCATCCCTACCGCGTCGTCACCGCGCCGTTGCGCACGCCCACAGGCCGGGTCGTGGTCGCCTTCGCGATCAGCCGCACCAAGCACGACGAGGCACTGCGCGAGCTGCTCCTGCAGCTGCTCATCGCCGACCTGGTCACCCTGGCCGCGGCGTCCCTGGTGGGCTACGCGACCGCCCGGGCGGCGTTGAACCCGGTGGAGCGCTACCGGCGCGCGGCGCAGCGGGCCGGGGAGAGCCCGGAGGTGCAGCTGCCGGTGCCGCGCGGCCGCGACGACGAGCTGACCCGGCTGGGCCACACCTTCAACGACCTGCTGACCCGGATCGCGCGCGGCAACGAGCGCGAGCGGCAGTTCCTGGCCGATGCCTCCCACGAGCTGCGTTCCCCGCTGTCGGTGATGCGCACCGAGCTGGAGTGGGCGCTGCTGCGTCCGCGCCCACCGGAGGAGACGCACCTGACGCTGAACTCGCTGCACCACCAGGTGGCCCGGCTCGTCGACCTGTGCAACGCCCTGCTCGACCTGGAGGAGCTGCGCTCCTCCGACCAGCCGCCGACCGATGCCGTCGACGTCGGCCAGGTGGTCACCGAGGTGGCCGACGAGTTCGCGGTGCAGGCCGACGCCGCCGGCCGGGAGATCCGCGACCAGGTGAGCGGTGAGGTCACCGTGCGCGGCAACGCCCGCTGGCTGGAGCTGGCGGTGGCCAACCTGGTGTCGAACTCGCTGCGCTACGGCGCCGGCACGGTGCAGCTGTCGGTGACCGGCGACGGTGCCGCCGTGCGGGTGACGGTGAGCGACGAGGGGCCGGGCTTCCCTCCCGAGTTCGTGGCCAAGGCCTTCGACCGGTTCACCCGGGCGGACGCCTCCCGCTCGACGGTCGGCACCGGCCTGGGCCTGGCCATCGTGCGTGCGGTCGCCGAGGCGCACGGCGGCACCGCACGGATCCAGGGTGCCGCGGTCAGCATGACGCTGCCCCGCGGCGACCTCGACGGCGGTTCTCGGGTCACCGGCCTGCAGGAGGTCAGCAGCCGTGGTCGTCGTACCACGGCTTGATCACCTCGTCGATGATCCGCAGCCGCTGGTCGAAGGAGAGGAACGCCGACTTCATCGCGTTGATGGTGAACCAGCGCACGTCGTCGAGGCCGTAGCCGAACGCGTCGCGCAGCGCCGTGAACTCCCGGGTCATCGACGTGCCACTCATCAGCCGGTTGTCGGTGTTGACCGTCACCCGGAAGCGCAGCCGCGCCAGAAGCCCGATCGGGTGCTCGGCGATCGAGGGCGCCGCGCCGGTCTGGATGTTGGAGTAGGGGCACATCTCCAGCGGGATCCGCTTGTCGCGGACGTACGACGCCAGCCGGCCCAGCCGGACCTGGTCCGCGTCGACGTCGATGTCGTCGATGATCCGCACCCCGTGGCCGAGCCGGTCGGCGCCGCACCACTGGATCGCCTGCCAGATCGACGGCAGGCCGAACGCCTCACCCGCGTGGATGGTGAAGTGCGCGTTCTCCCGCTGGAGGTACTCGAACGCGTCGAGGTGCCGGGTGGGCGGGTAGCCCGCCTCGGCGCCGGCGATGTCGAAGCCCACCGCGCCGTCGTCGCGGTACTTCACCGCCAGCTCGGCGATCTCCATCGACCGGGCCCGGTGACGCATCGCGGTGAGCAGCTGGCGGACGACGATCCGCCCGCCGGCGTCGGCCATGCCCTGCTCGAAGCCGTCCTGCACGGCGGTGACCACCTCGTCGAGCGTCAGGCCGGCGTTGAGGTGCTGCTCGGGGGCGTAGCGGATCTCGGCGTACACCACGCCGTCGGCGGCGAGGTCCTCCACGGCCTCGCGGGCCACCCGGGTCAGCGCCTTGCCGGTCTGCATCACCGCGACGGTGTGGTCGAAGGTCTCCAGGTAGCGCTCCAGGGAGCCGGAGTCGGCCGCCGCGGTGAACCAGCGACCCAGCTCGTCGGCGTCGTCGGTGGGCAGCTCGTGGCCGACGTCCTCGGCCAGCTCCACGACCGTCGCCGGACGCAGGCCCCCGTCGAGGTGGTCGTGCAGCAGCACCTTGGGAGCGGCCCGGATCAGGTCCTCGGTCAGGTCGGAGATAGGTTCGGCCATGCCGTCATCGTTGCACCCCACCGAGGAGAGGACCGTCGGGATGCGCAGGTTCACCACCTTCGAGGAGGTCGAGGCCGCCGCCGGGCAGGAGCTCGGCTGCTCCGACTGGGTCGAGATCACCCAGGACCAGGTCGACCGGTTCGCGGAGGCCACCGGTGACCACCAGTGGATCCACGTCGACGTGGAGCGCGCCAAGGACGGCCCGTTCGGTGGCACGATCGCGCACGGCTACCTGACCCTCTCGATGGTGCCGGCCCTCGGGGCCGAGGTGATGGCGCTGGAGACGTCGGGCGCCAAGCTCAACTACGGGGTCAACAAGGTCCGCTTCCCCAACCCGGTCCGCGTCGGCTCGCGCATCCGTGACCACGTCACCCTCGGCGAGGTCACCGAGGTGCCCGCCGGCCGGCAGCTGACCGTCCGCCACACCATCGAGATCGAGGGCCAGGACAAGCCGGCCTGCGTCGCCGAGACGGTCGTGCTGCTGCTCGGCTGACCGGCCGGTCAGCCGATCCGGTCGAGCACCAGCGGCGTCGCGTCGTACGACGACCCCGGCGGGGCGATCTCCCAGCCGCCGTCGAGGGAGGCCAGCGCCCTGTCGAACCGCTCCGGCTCGTCGGTGTGCAGGGTCAGCAGCGGCTCGCCGGCGCGGACCGGGTCCCCCGGACGGGCGTGCCACTCGACACCGGCACCGGCCTGCACGGCATCGCCCTGGCGGGCGCGACCGGCACCGAGCCGCCACGCGGCCAGCCCGACCGCCATCGCGTCCAGCCGCACCAGCACGCCGTCGGTGGGGGCGGTGACCACGTGGGTCTCCCGGGCGGTGGGCAGCGGCGCGTCCGGGTCGCCCCCCTGGGCGGCGATCATCCGCCGCCAGGTGTCCAGCGCCTTGCCGGAGGCCAGCACGTCGGCCGGGTCGACATCGTCGCGGCCGGCGCCCGCGAGCATCTCCCGGGCCAGCGCCACGGTCAGCTCGACGACGTCACCGGGACCGCCACCGGCCAGCACCTCGACGGACTCGCGCACCTCCAGGGCGTTGCCCGCGGTGAGCCCGAGGGGGGTGGACATGTCGGTGAGCAGCGCCACGGTGTGCACGCCGGCGTCCTGCCCGAGGCCGACCATCGTCTCGGCCAGCTCGCGGGCCTGGGCGAGCCGCTTCATGAAGGCGCCGGTGCCGACCTTGACGTCCAGCACCAGCGCGCCGGTGCCCTCGGCGATCTTCTTGCTCATGATCGAGGAGGCGATCAGCGGGATCGACTCGACGGTGCCGGTCACGTCGCGCAGGGCGTAGAGCTTCTTGTCCGCCGGCGCGAGGCCGGAGCCGGCCGCGCAGATGACCGCACCGACGTCCTCGAGCTGCGCCAGCAGCTCGTTGTTGGAGAGCGTCGCGCGCCAGCCGGGGATCGCCTCGAGCTTGTCCAGGGTGCCGCCGGTGTGGCCCAGGCCGCGCCCGGAGAGCTGCGGGACGGCGACCCCGCACGCGGCGACCAGCGGCGCCAGCGGCAGGGTGATCTTGTCGCCGACGCCGCCTGTGGAGTGCTTGTCGGCGGTGGGACGCGAGAGCGCGGAGAAGTCCATCCGCTCCCCCGTCGCGATCATCGCCGCGGTCCACCGGGCGACCTCGCGCCGGCTCATCCCGTTGAGCAGGATCGCCATCGCGAGCGCGGACATCTGCTCGTCGGCGACCACCCCGCGGGTGTAGGCGCCGACCACCCAGTCGACCTGGCTGTCGGTCAGCTCCTGGCCGTCGCGCTTGGCGAGGATCACCTCGACCGCGTCGTGGGTCTCAGCCACGCCTGCTCCTCTCCAGGTCGTCGGGGCCGAACGCGTCGGGCAGCACCTCGGCCATCGTCCGCAGTCCGGAGACCGTGAGCACGTGCAGCGCGGCGCCGCCGTGCTCCCAGAGCAGCTGCCGGCAGCGGCCGCAGGGCATGATGACCCCGGCGTCGCCGTCGACGCAGACGAAGTGGGTCAACCGGCCGCCGCCGGTCAGCTGCAGCTGCGAGACCAGCCCGCACTCGGCGCACAGCGTCACGCCGTAGGCGGCGTTCTCCACGTTGCAGCCCGACACGGTCCGGCCGTCGTCGACCAGGGCCGCCGCCCCCACGGCGTAGCCGGAGTACGGCGCGTACGCGTGGCGCATCGCCTCGACCGCGGCGGCGTGCAGCGACGTCCACGGCTCGGTCGCCAGCGCCTGCGCGACCGAGGACCGCTCACTTGACATACGGCTCACCGTCGGCCGCCGGCGCCCGCACCTTGCCGACCAGGCCGGCCACCGCGAGGATCGTGGCCAGGTAGGGCAGCATCGCCAGGAAGTTCGACGGGATCAGCGGCACGTTGATGGACAGCATCGTCTGCAGCGCCGAGGCGAAGCCGAACAGCAGCGCCGCTCCGACCGCGCCGCGCGGGCTCCAGCGCCCGAAGATGAGTGCGGCCAGGGCGATGAAGCCGTTGCCGGAGGTGATGTTCTTGGAGAACGCACCGACCGAGCCGAGCGTGAAGTAGGCACCGCCCAGGCCGGCGACGGCCCCGCCCATGATCACGTTGCGGTAGCGCACACCCAGCACCTTGATGCCCACCGTGTCGGCGGCCTTCGGGTGCTCGCCGACCGCCCGGGTCCGCAGGCCCCAGCGGGTGCGGAAGAGGGCGACGTCGATGACCACGATGAGCACGTAGGCGAGGTAGACGACGAGGTTGGCCTGGAAGAGCAGCGGCCCGATCACCGGGATGTTGCTGAGCAGCGGGACGTCGATCTCCTGCAGCACCTTCGGCTGGTTCAGGGTCTCCGCGTTGGGCTGCATGAAGGCGTCGTAGAAGAACCCGGTCAGGCCCAGCGCGAGCACGTTGAGCACCACGCCCAGCACCACCTGGTTGACGAGGTACTTGATCGCGAAGAGCGCCAGCAGCACACCCATCAGCGCCCCGGCGACGGCCGCCGCGACGAGTCCGAAGTAGTCGCCGACGAGACTGCCGACCAGGGCCCCCGCCCAGGCGCCGGAGAGCATCTGCCCCTCGATGGCCACGTTGATCACGCCGGAGCGCTCGCACAGGACGCCGGCGAGGGCACCGAGGATCAGCGGCACCGCGAGCGCGATGGAGTTCTGCAGCAGCCCGACGATGTCCAGGCTCGCCTGGCCGCGGGTGGAGACCCAGCAGAGGAAGGCGACCATGAACGCCACGAAGGCGAGGAACACCGCCCACGGCATGGTCCGGCGACCGAAGCCGCGCACGAGCTGCCAGGCGCCGAGCAGGACGATCACGATGCCCAGCGCCAGGGCGGCGGCGCGTCCGGGGAGCACCAGGTCGGGGACCTTCACCGAGGACACGACCGGTCCCATGCTGAGCCGGGCGTCGGCGCCACTGCGGATCTTCAGCGCGATGAAGACGATGGTGATCGCGCCGAGCAGCACCAGCGCCGCGCCACGACCCAGCCGGTTGCGCACCGAGCGGCCGCTGTCGACCACCTCGTGCTGGACGACGACCTCGTCCTCGCGGGGAGGTGCTTCGGTGGCCATCAGCCGTTCCAGCCCTTCGCGAGCTCGGCGCCGACACCGGCGCCGGTGGACTTCATCCGGAAGATCGCCCGGATCACCGCGGGTGCGGCGATGAACAGCACGATCAGCGCCTGGATGACCTGCACCAGGTCGATCGGGGTGTAGGTCTGCATCACGCTGCCGCCGGCGTGGAGGGCGCCGAAGAGCAGACCGGCGAAGACGATGCCCACCGGGTTGGCCCGGCCGAGCAGCGCGACCGTGATCGCGTCGAATCCGATGCCGGCGTCGATGTCCTGGGTGATCTGGGTGTTGGTGCCGAGGATCTGGCTGACCCCCGCCAGCCCGCTCAGCGCCCCGGCGATCAGCATCACCGTGGTGTAGCTGCGCTCCACGCTCATGCCGGCCGTGCGGGCCGCGAACTGGTTGGCGCCGACGGCACGGAGCCGGAAGCCCAGGGTGCTGTACTTCAGCAGCCACCAGACCACCACGGCGGCCAGCAGCGACAGGATCAGCCCGGCGTGCACCCGCATCGCCGTGCCGGGGAAGAGCGGGAAGAGCTGCGCGCTCTTGTGCACCACGTTGGAGATCGCCTGCCCGTAGGGCGGTGCCTGGAAGCCCTTGACGGAGAGCAGGTAGGCCAGCAGGTAGTAGGCGATGTAGTTGAGCATGATCGTGGTGATCACCTCGTGCGCGCCGGTGCGGGCCTTCAGCCAGCCCGAGATGCCGCCCCAGAGCGCGCCGCCGACCATGCCGGCCGCGATCCCGGCGAGCACGTGCAGCCCGACCGGCATGTGCCAGTGGAAGCCGACGAACCCGGCGAAGATCGCCCCCATGATGATCTGGCCCTGGCCGCCGATGTTGAACAGGCCGGCACGGAAGGCCAGACCCACGGACAGGCCACCGGCGATCAGCGGCGTGGCGTTGACCAGCGTCTCCGAGATCGGCCCGAGATAGCCCTCCAGGTTGCCGTTCGCGGCGGTGGTGGGGTTGAAGATCGCGCCCTCGAACAGGGCGGTGTAGGCGTTGCTGATCGCCTGCCCGGCGGCCGTGAAGGTGTCCCACGGCCACTGGAAGAAGTACGACGCCGCGGCCCTCGTCGCCGGGTCGGAGACGGCGATCAGCACCGCGCCGATCGCCAGCGCGGTGACGAAGGCCAGCACGGTGACCCGGATGGTGTCCCAGGCGCCGGCGCGGCGCGGTCGCTGCTGCTCGGCCGGTGGCACCGGCTCGGTCGCGGCGGCGGCAGCGGTGGTGTCGGCGGCTCCGTCCGACTGCTGCTGCGTCATGATGCCTCCTGGCCGTGCTCGGAGGTGCTGCCGGCCATCAGCATGCCGACCTTCTCGGCGTCGGTGCCGGCCGGGACCTCCCCGATGATCCTGCCGCGGTACATCACGCCGATGCGGTCGGCCAGGCCGAGCACCTCGTCGAGCTCGCTGGAGACCAGCACCACGGCGGCGCCGGCGTCGCGCTCGGCCACGATGCGCCGGTGCACGAACTCCATCGAGCCGACGTCGAGGCCACGGGTGGGCTGGCTGACCACGAGCACCTTCAGCGGCCGGGAGAGCTCGCGGGCGAGGACCACCTTCTGCTGGTTGCCGCCGGACAGGGTCGAGGCCGCGTGGTCGATCGAGCCGAGACGGACGTCGTACTCCGCCACCCGCTCCTCGGCGTTGCGGGTGATCCGGCCCAGGTCGAGGGTGAACCGGCGGGAGAACGGCTGCTCGTCGTAGCGGTCGAGGACGAGGTTCTCGGCGACCGAGAAGCTGCTCACCAGGCCGTCGTGCAGCCGGTCCTCGGGCACGTAGCCGACGCCCGCCGCCAGGATGTCGTCGGTGCGGGCGCGGGTGATGTCCTTGCCGGCGAGGTGGACCCTGCCGGAGTCCACGTGGGTGAGCCCGACCAGCGCCTCGGTGAGCTCGGTCTGCCCGTTGCCCTGCACTCCGGCGAGCGCGTAGATCTCGCCCGCGCGCACCGCGAAGCTGACCCCGTCGACGACGACCTGCCCGGTCTCGTCGAGGATGCGCAGGTCCTCCACGCGGAGGGTCTCCTCGCCGGGCGAGGCGGGCTCCTTCTCGATGTTCAGCCGGACCGGGCGGCCGACCATCATCGAGGCCAGGTCGGCCGCGGAGTCGGTCGGGCTGGCCTCGCCGACCACCTTGCCGCGGCGGATCACGGTGATCCGGTCGGCGACCGCGCGGACCTCGCGGAGCTTGTGGGTGATGAAGACGATCGAGGTGCCGGCGTCGCGGAGGTTGCGCATGACCTCCATCAGGTCGTCGGTCTCCTGCGGCGTGAGCACCGCGGTGGGCTCGTCGAGGATCAGCACCTTGGCCTCGCGGACCAGGGCCTTGATGATCTCCACCCGCTGCTGCACGCCCACCGGCAGGTCCTGCACCAGCGCGTCGACCGGCACCCGCAGCCCGTAGCGCTCGGAGACCTGCTGCACCTCGCGGCGCGCCTTGTGCCGGTCGAGGAAGCCCAGTCGCCGGGTGCGCTCGTGGCCGAGCTCGACGTTCTCGGCGACGGTGAAGACCGGGATCAGCATGAAGTGCTGGTGCACCATGCCGATGCCCGCGGCCATCGCGTCACCGGGTCCGGAGAATCTCACCGGCTCGCCGTCGACGAGGATCTCGCCCTCGTCGGGCTGGTAGAGCCCGTAGAGCACGTTCATCAGCGTGCTCTTGCCCGCGCCGTTCTCCCCCAGGAGGGCGTGGATCTCGCCCGGTTCCACCACCAGGTCGATCCGGTCGTTGGCGGTCAGCGCCCCGAACCGCTTGGTGATGCCGCGCAGCTCCAGCTTCACCGCTTCCTCCCACTGCTGTCGACGACAACCCTATGACGTGCCGCAGGGGAGCGTCGCAGCGGCGACGCTCCCCTCGGCCTCGGTCTGCGGCCGGCTCGAGCCGGCAGCGGTCACTTGGGCTGGCTGGGCGAGGTGATCGTGATCTTGCCAGCGGAGATCTGGGACTTGATCTGGTCGAGGTCGCTCTTGACCTTGGCCGGGATCTTGGAGTCCCAGTCGTGGAACGGCGCCAGGCCGGTGCCACCGTTGGAGAGCGTGCCGATGTAGTTGCCGCTCGGGAAGGACCCGGCGGCGACCTTGTCGGCGTACTGCTTCACCGAGGTGGTCAGGCCCTTGGTGACGCTGGTGATGAAGTACTTGCAGTACTGCGCGGCGCTCTTGCAGCCGTCGGTGTCGACCCAGATCACGTTGACCTTGCCGCCCGAGGCCTGCGCGGCGGCGCCCGCTCCGAGGCCGGTGCCACCGGCGACCGGGACGATGATGTCGGCGCCCTGCTGGATCAGGCCCTGGCTGACCTGCTTGCCCTTGTTGAGGTCGGTGAAGGAGTTGGCGAAGAGGCCGGCCTTCTGGTTCTTCTCGTTCCAGCCCAGCACCTGGACGTTGGCGTTGTTCTTCTTGTTGTAGTACTGCACGCCCTCCCAGAAGCCGTCCATGTAGATGGTGACGGGCGGGATGTTCAGGCCACCGAAGGTGCCCACCTTGTGGGTCTTGCTCATCGCCGCGGCCAGGTAGCCCCCCAGGAAGGCGCCCTGGGCGGTGTTGTACTGCAGGCCGTAGACGTTCGGAGCGGTCGACGGGTTGTCGATCTCGGCGTAGTGCTGGTTCGGGTTCGCCTTGGCGATCTTCTCCACCGCGCTCGCCATCAGACCACCGACCGCGATGACGGTGTCACAGCCCTTGTTGGTCTCGGTGGTGAGGTTCGGGGTGTAGTCGTTCTGGGAGTTCGAGGACACGTAGGAAGGCTTGATGTTCGGGTTGGCCTTCGCCGCCTCCTGCAGACCGGCCCAGGAGGACTGGTTGAAGGAGTGGTCGTCGACGCCACCGGTGTCGAGCACCATGCAGGCGGTGATCTGCTTGCTGGAGCTGCCGGTGTTGCCGTTGCCACCGTTGCCGGAGCTCGCCGGCTTGCCGCACCCGGCAGTTGCGAGGAGGGCCGCCGCGCCCACCACCGCTGCGATCTTCGTTGCGTGTCGCAAAATACGTCCCCTCGGTCCGTCGACGCCGACGGCGTCGTGAAACTCTGCACACCCTAGACCCCGGGGAGCGCGAATCCTGTCACCAAGGGCACGCGAAACCGACTTGTTATCAAGCCGCGGGAAGGCTGGTCAGGAGCGCCTCCACGGCCGCGCCGGCCAGCACCTTGGCGCCGATCGCGACCGCGCGCTCGTCGATGCGGAGGTTGCCCTGGTGCAGGTCGTACGTCGGCCCGCCCGGTGTCCTGGTCCCGAGGCGGGCCATCGCGCCGGAGACCTGCTCGACGTACCAGGCGAAGTCCTCCCCGCCGAGGCTCTGCGCGGTCGAGACGTGTCCCGCCTCGCCGAGCACGGCCTCGATGGCGCGGCCGAGCAGCGCGGTGGCGCCGTGCTCGTTGACCACCGGCGGCACGCCCCGGGTGTAGGTGATCTCGGTGGCCACGCCGTAGGGCTGGACGATCTGGTCGATCGTCTCGCGCACGAGTGCCTCGGCGTCGGCCCAGGCCACCGCGTCGAGCATCCGGACGGTCCCGGCGGCACGGCCGGTCGCCGGGATCACGTTCATCGCGGAGCCGGCCCGGACCACACCCCAGACCACGCTGACCCCCGCCCGGGGGTCCAGGCGGCGGGACAGCACCGCCGGCAGCTCGGTGACCAGCTTGCCCAGCGCGAAGGTGAGGTCCTCGGTCAGATGCGGGCGGGAGGTGTGCCCGCCCTTGCCGCGCAGGTGCACGTCGAGGGAGTCCGCGGCCCCGGTGAGCGGCCCCTCACGCAGCCCGACCGTGCCGACGTCGAGTGCCGGGTCGCAGTGCAGACCGAAGATCCGGTCGATCCCGTCGAGGGCGCCGGCCTCGATCGAGGTCAGCGCGCCGCCGGGCATGATCTCCTCGGCTGGCTGGAAGACCAGCCGCACCCGGCCGCGCAGACCGCCGCTCTCGAGCACCTCGTGCAGCGCCAGCCCGGCTCCGAGCAGGGCGGTGGTGTGCACGTCGTGGCCGCACGCGTGGGCGACGCCCTCGACGGTGCTGCGCCAGGGGTCGTCGGTGCGGTCCTCCACCGGCAGCGCGTCGAGGTCCGCCCGCAGCGCCACCGCCGGACCGCCGCCGTCGCCGACGTCGACGAGCAGGCCGCCGCGGGGCAGCGGCTTGGCGACCAGGCCGACCTCGGCGAGCCGCTTGGCGACGTGGGTGGTGGTCCGCTCCTCCGCCCAGGACAGCTCCGGGTGGGCGTGCAGGTCCCGGCGGAACTCCACCAGCTCCGGCGTCAGCCGGTCGACCGCATCGAGGACGCGGGCGAGCACCGGTGGTCTGGGGAACACGGTCCCCAAGGCTACCGCCCGACCCTCACCCGGCGTCGGGTACGGGGAGGTCGGGTACGGGGAGGACGTCGGCGAAGACGAACCCGTCACGCGCGACCACCTCCCCGGTGCGCACGGCGAGCGGCCGGGCGAATCCCGGACCGTCGTGGACGAAGGTGTGGAACTCGCCGTACTCACCGCACGGGTCCACGCCCGGCGGCAGGTCGGCCAGCAGGTCGGCGTCGTACGCCCGGCCGGCGAAGCCGGCGTCCAGCTGCCGCGGGTCGACACAGGTGAGCGTCGCGCGCACCCCCCGGTCGACCATCTCGGCTGCGAGCTCGGCGGTGTCGCGGCCCCACAGCGGGAAGACCGGCGCGAGGCCGGTGCCGGCGAGCGCCTGCTCGCGGTAGGCGCGCACGTCGGCGAGGAAGAGGTCGCCGAAGACCATCCGGGTGACGCCGTCGCCGCGGGCAGCACGCACGGCCGCTGCCATCCGGCGCTCGTACTCCTCGTTGCTGCACGGCCAGGGCAGCTCGACGACGTGCAGCGGCAGCCCGAGGGCGTCGGCCTGGGCCGCCAGCAGGGACCGGCGTACGGCGTGCATCGCCACCCGCTGGGCATCCGCGTTGATCGTGGTGAGCAGCCCGACGACCTCCAGCCCGGGATCCTCCCGCGCCGTCGCCAGCGCGAGCGTGGAGTCCTTGCCGCTGCTCCAGCTCAGCCAGGCACGACGGGCAGGCACCGGTGCCCCGTCAGCGTCCGTCGTAGGCGGCCAGGATCCGGTCCGCCGCCAGCGGCGCCGGCACCTCGCCGGCGAGCACCGCGGCGCGGACCTCCTCGCGGATCGCCCGGACGCCCTCGGAGTGCAGCAGCCGCTGGTCGAGCTCGTCGCGGACCAGCGACCAGGTGAAGTCCAGCTGCTGCTCGGCGCGCTTGCGGTGCAGGCCCTCCTCCCCCAGCCAGGTCCGGTGCGCGAGCACCTTGGCCCACACCTCGTCGACGCCACGGCCGTTGAGGCCGGAGCAGGTGAGCACCGGCGGCACCCACGACCTGCCGCCGGAGTACACCAGCCTTAGGGCACCGGCGAGCTCCTTGGCGGCCGAGCGGGCCTCGTCCTCGCGGTCGCCGTCGGCCTTGTTGACCGCGATCACGTCGGCGATCTCGAGGATGCCCTTCTTGATGCCCTGCAGCTGGTCACCGGTGCGGGCCAGGGTGAGGAACAGGAAGGTGTCGACCATGCCGGAGACGGTCACCTCCGACTGACCGACGCCGACGGTCTCGACCAGCACGACGTCGTAGCCGGCGGCCTCCAGCACGGCCATCGCCTGCACGGTCGCCCGGGCCACCCCGCCCAGTGTGCCGGCGGTCGGCGAGGGCCTGATGTAGGCGTGCGGATCGGCGGCGAGGCGGCCCATCCGGGTCTTGTCGCCCAGCACCGAGCCGCCGGTGCGCACCGAGGAGGGGTCCACGGCCAGCACGCCGACGGTCCGGCCGTCCGCGGTCAGCATGCTGCCCAGCGACTCGATGAAGGTCGACTTGCCGACGCCGGGCACCCCGGAGATGCCGACGCGCACGGCAGCCGAGCGGACCCCGGCCGTGTCGGCGCCGGTCAGCTCCGCGAGCAGCGCCCGGGCGGCCTCGCGGTGGTCGCGGCGGTTGCTCTCCACCAGGGTGATCGCCCGCGAGACCGCGCTCCGCCGGCCCGCCCGGACGCCCTCGACCAGGGCCGGGACCTCGACCTCGCGCGGCACGTCAGTGCCCGAGCTGGGCCGAGAGCTTCTCCAGCAGCTCCAGGGCCGAGTCCGCGATCACCGTGCCCGGCGGGTAGACGGCGGCCGCGCCCATCTCCAGCAGGGTCGAGACGTCGTCGGGCGGGATCACCCCGCCGACGACGATCATGATGTCGTCACGGCCGAGGTCGGCGAGCGCCTGCTTCAGCGCAGGCACCAGGGTCAGGTGGCCGGCGGTGAGCGAGTTGACGCCGACGATGTGCACGTCGGCGTCGACGGCCTGC
Organism: Marmoricola sp.; assembly: GCA_036518175.1. Taxonomy (GTDB): domain Bacteria; phylum Actinomycetota; class Actinomycetes; order Propionibacteriales; family Nocardioidaceae; genus Marmoricola. Next base: position 17,826 of record DATDNR010000131.1, on the reverse strand, counting down.
TGGGCCACCTCCTCCGGGGTGGAGAACAGCGGTCCGACGTCGACGTCGAAGCCGAGGTCGGCGAAGGCGGTGACGATCACCTTCTGACCGCGGTCGTGGCCGTCCTGGCCCATCTTGGCGACCAGGATCCGCGGGCGGCGCCCCTCGTCCTCGGCGAACTGCGCGGTGGCGTCGAGCACCTGCTGCACCCTCGCGTTGTCGGCGCCGGCCTCGCGCTTGTACACACCGGAGATCGTACGGATCACCGCCTGGTGGCGGCCCCACACCTTCTCCAGCGCCTGGGAGATCTCCCCCACCGTCGCCTTGGCGCGGGCGGCGTCGACCGCCAGCTTGAGCAGGTTGTGCTCGAGGTCGTCGCCGCGGTGCACCTGGCCGCTCTCCGCCGCCCGGGTCAGCGCGGCGAGCGCGGCGTCGACCTGCTCCTGGTCGCGCTCGGCGCGCAGCCGCTCGAGCTTGGCCAGCTGCTGCTTGTAGACCGCGGCGTTGTCGACGCGGAGCACCTCGAGCGGGTCCTCGTCGGGCAGCCGGTAGGTGTTCACCCCGATCAGCCGCTGCACCCCAGCGTCGAGGCGGGCCTGGGTGCGGGCCGCGGCCTCCTCGATGCGCATCTTCGGGATGCCCTCCTCGATCGCCTTGGCCATGCCACCGGCCCGCTCGGCCTCCTGGATGTGCGTCCAGGCCCGCTCGGCGAGGTCGTGGGTGAGCCGCTCGACGTACCAGGATCCGGCCCAGGGGTCGATGGTCCCGGTGGTGCCGGACTCCTGCTGCAGCAGCAGCTGGGTGTTGCGGGCGATGCGGGCCGAGAAGTCGGAGGGCAGCGCGATCGCCTCGTCGAGCGCGTTGGTGTGCAGCGACTGCGTGTGCCCCTGGGTGGCGGCCATCGCCTCGATGCAGGTGCGTTGCACGTTGTTGAAGACGTCCTGCGCGGTCAGCGACCAGCCCGACGTCTGGCTGTGGGTGCGCAGGCTCAGTGACTTGGGGTTCTTCGGGTCGAACTGGCCGACCAGCCGCGACCAGAGCGCCCGGGCGGCGCGCAGCTTGGCCACCTCCATGAAGAAGTTCATGCCGATCGCCCAGAAGAAGCTCAGCCGCGGCGCGAAGGCGTCGATGTCGAGTCCGGCCTGCAGCCCGGCCCGGATGTACTCCACACCGTCGGCCAGGGTGTAGGCGAGCTCGAGGTCCGCGGTCGCCCCGGCCTCCTGGATGTGGTAGCCGGAGATCGAGATGGAGTTGAAGCGCGGCATCTTCTGCGCCGTGTAGGCGAAGATGTCGGAGATGATCCGCATGCTCGGCTGGGGCGGGTAGATGTAGGTGTTGCGGACCATGAACTCCTTGAGGATGTCGTTCTGGATCGTCCCCGCCAGCTGCTCCGGGCTCACCCCCTGCTCCTCGGCAGCCAGGATGTAGAGCGCCATGATCGGCAGCACCGCGCCGTTCATGGTCATCGACACCGACATCTGGTCCAGCGGGATGCCGTCGAAGAGCGTGCGCGCGTCGTAGATCGAGTCGATCGCCACCCCGGCCATGCCGACGTCACCCCGCACCCGCGGGTGGTCGGAGTCGTAACCGCGGTGGGTGGCGAGGTCGAAGGCGACCGAGAGCCCCTTCTGGCCGGCCGCGAGGTTGCGGCGGTAGAAGGCATTGGACTCCTCGGCGGTGGAGAAGCCGGCGTACTGGCGGATCGTCCACGGCTGCGTGGTGTACATCGTCGGGTAGGGACCGCGCAGGTACGGCGCCAGCCCCGGCCAGGTGTCCAGCGCGTCGAGGTCCTCGAGGTCCTCCGGGCCGTAGGAGGTCTTGACGGTGATGCCCTCCGGCGACTCCCACGGCTCACCGCCGGACGTCATCCGCACTGTGGTCTCCGGCCCACCGTTCGGATGAGGTCCTGGATCGACCAGGGGAAGGCCGGCGAACGACTCCGGAACGCTCATCACAGCTTCTCCCTCGTGCGGGTGAGGAATGCCAGCGCGTCGACGCCCCTCGCACACCAGTCGTCGACGACGTCCTCGGGGACCGTCCCGTCGCCGGGCCTGCCGGCCAGCACCACCCACTGTGCACCCGCGTCGCGCAGCGCGGCCACCAGCTCGGCCCCCCAGGCGGCGTAGGCCTTGTCGTTGCCGACCAGGCAGACGACCGGCTGTCCCCCGTCGGGCCCGGTGTACGACGACACCACCGCGGCGGTGTCGTCGTGCGCGCCGAGGTTGACCACGTCGATGCCGCCGGCGGCGAGCAGGTTGGTCGCGAAGCTGGCCCGGGCGGTGTGCGCGGCGACGGTGCCCATGCTGGCCAGGAACACCTTCCCGTGCACGGGGTCGTCGCGCAGCGCCTCGAACGCGTGCCCGTAGGGGCGCACCCGGGGCGCCCCCTCGGCATGCGGCCGCCGCTCGGGCAGCGTCTCGTGCAGGTTCGGGAACTCCGAGAGCCCGGTGATCGGCCGGCTGCGGTCGGCGACCTGCCGGTCGCGCTCGGCGACCACCGCCTCGACGCGTGCCCGCAGGGAGCCGTCGGCGAGCGCGGCCAGCACACCGCCCGCCTCCTCGACCAGGCCGAGCTCGTCCCAGCCGGCGCGGGCGAGGTCGTCGGTGAGCTTCTCCACCGCCCAGGCGCCACCGGCCGGGTCGGCGACCCGCGCCAGGTGCGACTCGCTGATCAGCAGGGCGGAGGTGTTGCGGGCGATCCGGCGCCCGAACGCGTCGGGCACGCCGAGGCGCTCGTCGAAGGGCAGCACGGTGACGGCGTCCGCCCCGCCGGCCCCGGCGGCGAAGGCCGCGACGCAGGTGCGCAGCATGTTCACCCAGGGGTCGTACCTGGTCATCATCGGCCGCGAGGTGACGGCGTGCAGCCGCACCGCACGACCGTCCTCGGGCACCCCGCAGAGCTCGAGCATCCGCGCCCAGAGCCGGCGGGCGGCGCGGAGCTTGGCGATGCTCGTGAACTGCTCGTCGGTGACCGCGAGCCGGAGCTCGAGCAGTGGGGCGGCCTCGGCCGCGGCGATGCCGGCCTCCTCGAGCACGCGCAGGTGGAAGGCGGCCGTGGCGAGCACGTAGCCGAGCTCCTGGGCGTCGGAGGCGCCGAGGTCGTGCAGCGCCGTACCGTCCACCACGAAGCCGGCCACGCCCGCCTCCCGCGCCACCCCGGCGACCTCACGCACCACCGCGGCCGGGTCCGCGGCGGCCGGCCCGCGCAGCCCGGCGCCCACCGGGTCGGCGCCGAGGTTGGTCCCGGGGGCGAAGCCCGCCTCCGGACGCAGGCTCCCCAGCGCCCGGGCCGCCGCCAGGGGGTCGGCGGGCGCGTCGAGCACGACCGGGGCGACGTCGAGCAGCACGCCCTCGAGGAGCGCGGGAAGGTCGCCGACGGCCGTGCCGCCGGGTCCGACGCGCAGCCACAGCGAGGTGGCGCCGTTCTCGAGGTCGGTGAGCAGGTCGCGTCGGGCCGTGGCGACGTCGGCGTCGGCGACCGGCACCCGCACGTCCCACTCCCCTGCCCGGGCGGGCGCTCCGGCCGACGGCAGCCGCTCGACGAGGTCGGCGGTGCCGAGCGGGGCGATGTCGATGCCGTCCAGGGTCGTGCGGGTCAGCGCCGCCCACACGGCGCTGTCCGGGTCGCCCTCGGCCAGCCGGCCGGCCTTGCGCAGCACCGCCGCGGCCGCCTTCTCCCACTCCTCGCGGGTGTGCCGCGCGCCGGGCGCCAGCGCGAGCCGTTCTGCGTCGGGCGGTGGGGTCATGGGCGCAGGATAGGGAGCCGGGCCGGGCCCCGGCCACCCCCTGTGAGGTATCCCATCGGCGGGCCTTTGCGCGGGCTCCGCGGCGCGCGTGCACCGCTGCGGGCCTCCCGCGGTTCCCAGGTGTGACCGTTCCCAGGTGTGACGGTTTCCCAGGTCTGGAGATCAAACTGCCTCTTCGCACAGGTTGCTCCCTGTGTGAAGAGGCAGCTTGCTGGGAGAAGATCCGACCGCCCGGGCGGTTTGGGTTCTTCACCTGGGAAACCGACCCACACCCGCCGGCAGCGCGTCGACCCCGCTCAGACCTCGCGGCGCTCGTCGTAGTCCTTGTTGCGGATGCCGATCTTGTTGCCGAGCCAGACCAGCGGGTCGTACTTCCGGTCGACGACGCGCTCCTTCATCGGGATGATCGCGTTGTCGGTGATGTGGATGTCCTCCGGGCAGACCTCGGTGCAGCACTTGGTGATGTTGCACATCCCGATGCCGGCGGTGTCGCGGGCGAAGCTGCGCCGGTCGCGGGTGTCCAGCGGGTGCATGTCGAGCTCGGCGTAGCGCAGCAGGAAACGTGGGCCGGCGAAGGCCTCCTTGTTGTCCTCGTGGTCGCGCACCACGTGACAGACGTTCTGGCAGAGGAAGCACTCGATGCACTTGCGGAACTCCTGGCCGCGTTGCACGTCCTCCTGCATCATCCGCCGCTTGCCGTCGGCGTCGCGCGGGCCGAGGTCGACGGCCGGCACCTGGCGCGCCTTCTCGTAGTTGAAGGAGACGTCGGTGACCAGGTCGCGGATCACCGGGAAGGTGCGCATCGGGGTGACGGTGATGGTCTCCGCCGGGTCGAAGTCGGACAGCCGGGTCATGCACATCAGCCGGGGCCGGCCGTTGACCTCCGCGCTGCAGGACCCGCACTTGCCGGCCTTGCAGTTCCACCGCACGGCCAGGTCACCGGCCTGGGTGGCCTGCAGCCGGTGGATCGCGTCGAGCACCACCTCGCCGGTCTCCACCGGCACGGTGAAGTCGGTCAGCTCGCCGCCGTGCGCGTCACCGCGCCACACCCGCATCTTCAGCTCGTAGGTCATGGCTCAGTGCTCCTCGAAGATCGGCTTGAGCTCGTCGGGCATCTGCGGCAGTGGCTGCACCGCCAGGTCGACGCCGGTGCCCTCGGCGTTGAGGCTCAGCGCGATGTTCCTGCCGCCCCAGGCGTCGTCGGCGGTGGGGTAGTCGTCGCGGGTGTGCCCGCCGCGGGACTCCTGGCGCTCCAGCGCCGCCTTGGCGATGCACTCGGAGACCAGCAGCATGTTGCGCAGGTCGAGCGAGAGGTGCCAGCCGGGGTTGTACTGCCGGTGGCCCTCGACCAGCAGGTGCTTCGCCCGCTCCTTGAGCTTCTCGACCTCGCCGAGCGCCCGGCGCAGCTCCTCCTCGGTGCGGATGATGCCGACGAGGTCGTTCATCGTCTGCTGCAGGTCCTGCTGGATGGTGTAGGGGTTCTCGTTGCCCCGCGCCTCCTCCTCGAACGGCCAGAGCGCGGTGTCCTGCGCCGCCCGGACGTCCTCGGCACGCACCGTCGGCCGCGAAGCCCCCAGGCCCTGGGAGTACGACGCCGCGGCCTCGCCGGCGCGCCGCCCGAAGACCAGCAGGTCCGACAGCGAGTTGCCGCCGAGCCGGTTCGAGCCGTGCATGCCGCCGGAGCACTCGCCGACGGCGTAGAGGCCGGTGACCCCGCTGAGCTCGGTGTCGGCGTCGACCTCGACCCCGCCCATCACGTAGTGGCAGGTCGGGCCGATCTCCATCGGCTCCTTGGTGATGTCGACGTCGGCCAGCTCCTTGAACTGGTGGTACATCGAGGGCAGCCGCCGCTTGATGAACTCCTCGCTGCGCCGGGAGGCGATGTCGAGGAAGACGCCGCCGTGCGGTGACCCCCGGCCCGCCTTGATCTCGGAGTTGATCGCCCGGGCGACTTCGTCACGGGGCAGCAGCTCGGGCGGGCGGCGGTTGTTCTTCTTGTCGTCGTACCACTTGTCCGCCTCCTCCTCGGTGTCGGCGGTCTCGGCCTTGAAGTACTCCGGGATGTAGTCGAACATGAACCGCTTGCCCTCGGAGTTGCGCAGGATGCCGCCGTCACCGCGCACCGACTCGGTGACCAGCAGTCCCTTCACCGACGGTGGCCACACCATCCCGGTGGGGTGGAACTGGACGAACTCCATGTTGATCAGCCGCGCCCCGGCGCGCAGGGCGAGCGCGTGGCCGTCGCCGGTGTACTCCCAGGAGTTGCTGGTGACCTTGAACGACTTGCCGATGCCGCCGGTGGCGAGCACCACGCTGGGCGCCTGGAAGGTGATGAACCGGCCGGTCTCCCGCCAGTAGCCGAAGGCGCCGGCGATGCGGTCGCCCTCCTTGAGCAGCTCGGTGACCGTGCACTCCATGAACACGTCGATGCCGAGCGCGACCGTGCGCTGCTGCAGGGTGCGGATCATCTCCAGGCCGGTGCGGTCACCGACGTGCGCCAGCCGCGCGTAGCGGTGGCCGCCGAAGTCCCGCTGCGAGATCAGCCCGTCGGCGGTGCGGTCGAACAGCGCGCCCCAGTCCTCCAGCTCGAGCACCCGCTCGGGCGCCTCCTGGGCGTGCAGCTGGGCCATCCGCCAGTTGTTCAGCATCTTGCCGCCACGCATGGTGTCGCGGAAGTGCACCCGCCAGTTGTCGTCGGGCCACAGGTTGCCCATCGCCGCGGCGATGCCGCCCTCGGCCATCACCGTGTGGGCCTTGCCGAGCAGCGACTTGCAGACTACGGCGGTGCGGGCGCCCGCCTCGTGGGCCGCGATCGCGGCGCGCAGCCCGGAGCCGCCGGCACCGATCACGACGACGTCGTAGTCGTGGTGCTCGATGCCGCCCTCGGCGCGGGCCGACATCTCGTTGCCGGTCATCGGGTGCCGGGTGGATTCCTCACTCATCGTCAGAAGAACCTCGGGTCGGAGAAGACGTTGGTGGACAGCAGGTAGACGTAGAGGTCGGCTATCCAGATCGAGAACAGCGACAACCAGGCGTAGCGGGCGTGCTGCGCGTTGAGCCGCGACGCCCAGCCCCACAGCCGGTAGCGGACCGGGTGCCTGCTGAAGTGCCGCAGCCGGCCACCGAGGATGTGCCGGCAGGAGTGGCAGCCCATCGTGTAGCCCCAGATCAGCACGATGTTGACCAGGAAGATCAGGGAGCCGAGGCCCATGTGGCCCCAGTCGCCGGAGGCGTCGCGGAAGCTCAGCACGGTGTCCCAGGTCAGCACCAGCGCGACCAGCACCGCGGCGTACCAGAAGTAGCGGTGGATGTTGTTGAGGATCAGCGGCAGGCGGGTCTCGCCGCTGTAGCTGCCGTGCGGCTCGGCGACCGCACAGGCCGGCGGGGAGAGCCAGAAGGAGCGGTAGTAGGCCTTGCGGTAGTAGTAGCAGCTCAGCCGGAAGCCCAGCGGAAAGATCAGGATGATCAGCGCCGCGGACAACGGCCAGCCGTGGAAGGGCTGCCCGAAGTCGGAGGAGCCGGGGACGCAGGCACCGAGGCAGGGAGAGTAGAACGGCGAGAGGTAGGGCGCCGAGTAGTAGTGCGCCCCCTCGAAGGCACGCCAGGTGGCGTAGACGACGAAGGCGAGGAAGACCACGAAGGTGGTCACGGGGTAGAGCCACCAGCGGTCGGTCCGCAGGGTCCGAGCCTCGACCTCGGCGCGCCCGGCGCCGGTCACTCCTGCCGTCATGCGACCTCCCTGGGAACGTGTGACGGGCACCACAATGGCGCGAACGGCCCCGAAGGGGAAGGGGACGCGCCCCGAGTCGGCAATGTCACACGGGACCGGCTGAGGGCGCCGGGTCCGCCGGGGATACGGTGACCTCCGTGGCAACCACCGATCTCGTCAGGGGAGCGCGGTCCACGCGTTCCACCATCGCCCTCAAGATGGTGATGGCGGTCAGCGGCCTCGTCTTCGTGCTCTGGGTCCTGGCCCACATGTACGGCAACCTCAAGGCCTTCGCCGGGCACAACGCCTTCGACGAGTACGCCGCGCACCTGCGCACGATGGGCCAGCCGATCCTCCCCTACGACGGCGCGCTGTGGGTCATCCGGGTGATCCTGATCGTCGCGGTCGTCGCCCACATCGCCTCTGCGCTGGTGCTCTGGCGCCGGGCCGCGGCGGCGCGCTCGGTGCGCTACGCGGTGAAGAAGAACAAGGCGTCGTCGCTGTCCTCACGGACGATGCGCTGGGGCGGGCTGGCGCTGCTGCTCTTCATCATCTGGCACCTGATCAACTTCTCGATCGGCCGGGTCAACGTCACCGGCGGCCCGACCGCCGATCCCTACAACCTCGTGGTCGACAGCTTCAGCACCTGGTGGCTGACGCTGATCTACCTGCTCGCCATGGTGGCCCTGGGCATGCACATCCGGCACGGCGTGTGGAGCGCCTGCCAGACCCTCGGCTGGACCAGCAACGCGCGGGCCCGGCACCGCGCCAAGTCCGCGGGCATCTTCCTGGCGGTGGTGATCGCCGTCGGCTTCTCCCTCGTGCCGATCTTCGTCCTCGCGGGCGTCATCACGAAGTAAGGACGACCAAACCGATGAGCGAATTCCACTCCGACGTCGACACCCACGGCGACGCCCCGGGGCAGCAGGAGTACGACGACGCGGCCGGCTACTACCGCCACGGCGAGCCGATCGCGGACTCCAAGGCGCCGACCGGCTCGGGCCCGATCGACCAGTGGTGGGGCACCCGCAAGTTCGAGGCGCGGATGGCCAACCCGGCGAAGCGCCGTACCCTCTCGGTCATCATCGTCGGCACCGGCCTCGCCGGGGCGTCGGCCGCCGCCACGCTGGGCGAGGCCGGCTACCAGGTGAAGTCCTTCTGCTACCAGGACTCCCCGCGCCGGGCCCACTCGATCGCGGCCCAGGGCGGCATCAACGCCGCCAAGAACTACAAGAGCGACGGCGACTCGGTGCACCGGCTCTTCTACGACACCGTCAAGGGCGGTGACTACCGCTCGCGGGAGTCCAACGTCTACCGCCTGGCCGAGGTCAGCGTGAACATCATCGACCAGGCCGTCGCGCAGGGCGTCCCCTTCGCCCGCGAGTACGGCGGCCTGCTCGACAACCGCTCCTTCGGTGGGGTGCAGGTCTCCCGCACCTTCTACGCCCGGGGCCAGACCGGCCAGCAGCTGCTGATCGGCGCCTACCAGGCGATGGAGCGCCAGGTCGCCGCCGGCACCGTGCAGGCCTTCACCCGCCACGAGATGCTCGAGCTGATCGTCGTCGACGGCAAGGCGCGCGGGATCATCGCGCGTGACCTGGTCACCGGCGAGGTCGAGACGCACCTCGCCGACGTGGTGGTGCTGGCCACCGGCGGCTACGGCAACGTCTACTACCTGTCCACCAACGCGATGGGCAGCAACGTCACCGCCTCGTGGCGGGCCTACCGCAAGGGCGCGCTCATGGCGAACCCGGCGTTCACCCAGATCCACCCGACCTGCATCCCGGTGACCGGCACCCACCAGTCCAAGCTCACCTTGATGAGTGAGTCGCTGCGCAACGACGGCCGCATCTGGGTGCCGAAGAACCCCGCGGACTGCACCAAGGACCCCCGGGAGATCCCCGAGGAGGACCGCGACTACTACCTGGAGCGGATCTACCCCTCCTTCGGCAACCTGGTGCCCCGCGACATCGCCTCCCGCGCGGCGAAGTACGTCTGCGACGAGGGCCGCGGCGTGGGCCCCGAGGTCGACGGCGTCCGCCGTGGCGTCTACCTCGACTTCTCCGAGGCGATCAACCGGCTCGGCCGGGCCGCCATCGAGGAGAAGTACGGCAACCTCTTCGACATGTACCAGCAGATCACCGCCGAGGACCCCTACGCGGTGCCGATGCTGATCTACCCCGCGGTGCACTACGTCATGGGTGGCCTGTGGGTGGACTACGACCTGCAGTCGTCGATCCCGGGCCTCTTCGTGGCCGGCGAGGCGAACTTCTCCGACCACGGCGCCAACCGCCTCGGCGCCTCGGCACTGATGCAGGGCCTCGCCGACGGCTACTTCGTGCTGCCGAACACGATCCGCGACTACCTCGCCGACGGCCCCTTCGAGAAGATCTCCGAGGACCACCCCGAGGTGGTCGCCGCCCGGGAGGCGGTGCAGAAGCGCATCAACCACTTCCTCGACGTCAACGGCACCCGCAGCGTCGACTCCTACCACCGCGAGCTCGGCAACATCATGTGGGAGTACTGCGGCATGGAGCGCACCGCCGAGGGGCTGCGCAAGGCGATCGACCTGATCCGGTCGCTGCGCGAGGACTTCTGGCGCAACGTCAAGGTGCTGGGCACCAGCGAGAGCCTGAACCAGTCGCTGGAGAAGGCCGGGCGGGTGGCGGACTTCTTCGAGCTCGGCGAGCTGATGTGCATCGACGCGCTCAACCGACGCGAGTCCTGCGGCGGGCACTTCCGCGCGGAGTCGCAGACCGAGGACGGCGAGGCCCTGCGCCACGACGACCAGTACGCCTACGTCGCCGCGTGGGAGTTCACCGGCGACGGCGAGCTGCCCGTCCTCCACAAGGAGAACCTGGTCTACACGGCCATCGAGATGAAGCAGCGGAGCTACAAGTGAGACTCACCCTCAGGATCTGGCGGCAGCCCGACGCGAAGTCGGAGGGCAGGCTGCACACCTACGAGCTCGACGACGTCTCCCCCGACATGTCCTTCCTGGAGATGCTCGACGTGCTCAACGAGCAGCTCAACGCGGAGGGCGAGGAGCCGGTCGCCTTCGACTCCGACTGCCGCGAAGGCATCTGCGGGATGTGCTCGCTGATGATCGACGGCGAGGCCCACGGGCCCGAGCGCACCACCACCTGCCAGCTGCACATGCGCTCCTTCGCCGACGGCGACACGATCACCATCGAGCCGTGGCGCGCCGACCCGTTCCCGGTGCTGCGCGACCTCGTCGTCGACCGGTCCGCCTTCGACCGGATCATCCAGGCCGGCGGCTACATCTCGGTGAACACCGGCGCAGCGCCGGACGCGCACTCGATCCCGGTGGCCAAGGACCACGCCGACCGCGCCTTCGACGCGGCGACCTGCATCAGCTGCGGCGCCTGCGTCGCGGCCTGCCCCAACGGCTCGGCCTCCCTCTTCGTCGGAGCCAAGGTCACCCACCTCGGCGAGCTGCCGCAGGGCCAGGCCGAGCGGCACCACCGCGTGGTCAGCATGACCGCACAGGCCGACGCCGAGGGCTTCGGCGGCTGCACCAACATCGGCGAGTGTGCCGGGGCCTGCCCGAAGGAGATCCCGCTCGACGTGATCAGCCAGCTCAACCACGACCTGCGCAAGGCGATGCAGCAGGGCTACTGACCGGCGCGGCCGGCCGGCGTAGCGCCCGGTCGACCCTTCCCGAGGATTTCCGCAAAGTCCGGCAAATCGGACATGACGGACTTATCGTGGCGGCATGTCGACGCCGCTCCCCGCCTGCCGCAGGCTGCTGCGCGCGGTGGCGCCCGCGGTCGTCGTGGCCGCCTCGTCGCTGGCCCTCGGCGCCACCGCCGGCCCGGCGGTCCCGGTCGGGGCCGGCTCGACGGCGGGGCCGAGCGCCGTGGGCCCCTCCGGGCAGGTGGCCTCTCCGCACCACCGGGCCCGGCACCGCAGCCGGCTGGCCTACCACCGCTCGCCGGCCGCGCTGCCCACCGGCGACCGGTCCGCGGTCAACACCGCCTACTGGGCGATGTTCGCCCGCGGCCTGGACGTCTCGACCGGTTGGACCGGGGACCTCGACGGCTGCCGCGCAGGCACCACCAGCGCCTGGTCGCGCTGGAACACGCTGCGCGCGATCAACTTCGTCCGCAGGCTCGGCGGCCTCTCCCCGGTTCGCTTCGGCGCCACGCTGAACGCGCGCGCGCAGGCCACGGCGCTGATGATGGCCGCCAACGACCAGCTCAGCCACTACCCCACCAGCTCCTGGCGCTGCTACAGCCGCACCGGCGCGCAGACCGCCGCGCGCTCCAACCTGGCGCTGGCCTACCCGGAGCTGACCGCCGCCGGTCTCGTGCAGATGTACATGGACGACCCGGGCAGCGACAACCGCGCCGTCGGCCACCGGCGCTGGGTGCTGAACCCCTTCGCCACCGTGATGGGCAGCGGCTCCACCGGCACCGCGAACGCGCTGCAGGTCATCGGCCCGAGCAACCGCTGGCGGCCGAACCCGGCGTACGTCTCCTGGCCGACCCGCGGCTGGTTCCCCGACACGCTGGAGCCGCACGGCCGCTGGTCGCTCAGCGCCGGGGACAGCCGGGCCGACTTCAGCCGGGCACGGGTCCACGTCCACCACGCCGGCCGGCGGGTGCCGGTGCACAGGTACGCCGTGCAGAACGGGTACGCGCAGCCGACGCTGGTCTGGCAGATGCCCAGGGGGCTGACCAGGTCCGGCAGCTACCAGGTGGTGGTCAGCAACATCCATCACAAGGGCAGCGCGCGGCGGACGAGCACCAGGTACCAGGTGCGCTTCTTCACCCCGACGCGGTGAGCGGGAAGGAGTGCGTCGGCCGCCATCCGGCGTGCTGGTCGTGCTCGTAGAGCCAGAACTCCTCCGCCTCGAACTCGCACTCGAAACCGGCCAGCTCCGCGAAGGCCTTGTCGAGCGCGACGTCGTCGAGGTGGTGGGCGACGGTCACGTGCGGGTGGTAGGGGAAGGCGACCTCGGTCACCAGCGGGCCTGACCGGATCCGCTTGGCCAGCTGCTCACAGCTGGAGATGCCGGCGACCACCCCGACGAAGACCACCGGGGAGACGGGGCGGAAGGTGCCGGTGCCGCGCAGGTGGATGCGGAACGGCGCGGCCTGCCGGGCGGCGTCCTCGAGGTGGCGGACCACCCCGGCCATGTCGGCCTCGGCGACCTCGGAGGGCGGCAGCAGCGTGATGTGGGAGGGGATCAGCGCCGCGGAGTCGTCGCCGAGGGCGACGCGGTACTCCTGCAGCTGCGCGCCCCAGGGATCCGGGACGGCGACCGAGACACCGATGGTGGGCACGAGGCGGACCCTACCGGCCGCCGGCGGCCGGGGTCCGGGGAACGAAGCCCACCCGGTCATAGACGTCGGCCAGGGTGCGGGCTGCCACCGCGGCGGCGCGCGCGGCCCCCTCCTCCAGGATCCGGTCGAGCTCGGCCCGGTCCTCGAGCAGCTCCAGGGTCCGGTCACGGAACGGCGTCACGAAGTCGACCAGGACGTCGGCCAGGTCCCCCTTGAAGGCGCCGTACCCCCGGCCTTCGTACTCCTTCTCCAGCTGCTCGACGTCCTTGCCCGTCAGCGCGGAGTAGATGGTGAGCAGGTTGGAGATCCCCGGCTTGCCCTCCTCGTCGAAGCGGACGTCGGTGCCCGAGTCTGTGACCGCCGAGCGGACCTTCTTGGCACTGGCGCGGGGGTCGTCGAGCATCTCGATGATGCCGCTGGGGCTCGATGCCGACTTCGACATCTTGCTCACCGGGTCCTGCAGGTCGCGGATCTTCGCGGTCTCCTTCAGGATGTAGGGCTCGGGCAGCCGGAAGGTCTTCTTGTAGCGGTGGTTGAAGCGCTGGGCGAGGTCGCGGGTGAGCTCGAGGTGCTGGCGCTGGTCCTCCCCCACCGGCACGTACTGCGGGCGGTAGAGCAGGATGTCGGCGGCCATCAGCATCGGGTAGGTGAACAGGCCCACCGACGCCGCGCCCTCGCCGCCCTTGGCGGACTTGTCCTTGAACTGGGTCATCCGGCGCGCCTCGCCGAAGCCGGTCAGGCACATCAGCACCCAGGCGAGCTGGGCGTGCTCGGGCACGTGCGACTGCAGGAAGATCGCCGCGCGCCCGGGGTCGACGCCGGCCGCGATCAGCTGAGCCGCCGAGCGGCGGGAGCGCTCCCGCAGCAGCTTCGGGTCCGCCTCCACGGTGATCGCGTGCATGTCGGCGATGAAGAAGAACGGCTCGAACTCCTCCTGCAGCGCCGCCCACTGGCGCACGGCGCCGATGTAGTTGCCGAGGTGGAAGGAGTCGGCGGTCGGCTGGATGCCGGAGAGCACCCGGGGTCGTGCGGTCGGCCTGGTGGGCTGGGCGGCGTCGGGCATGTCCTCATTATCCGGTTGACCGCGCACCGGGTGCTCGGCAGGGTTCGGCCATGCCGAGCCGACCAGCGAGCGGGAGCGTCGTCCCCACCCTCACCGACGGCGATGTGACACTGCGGGCGCACCGGGAGGACGACCTGCAGGGCGTCTTCGAGCAGGGCGTGGACCCGCTGACGCAGCGCTGGACCACGGTGCCGTCGCCGTACGCCCCCGACGACGCGAAGCGGTTCGTGCGGCACCTGGTGCCCGACGGCTGGGCGAGCGGACAGGCCTGGTCGTTCGCGGTCGAGGTGGTCGACCCGGCCTCGGGCCGGCCCCGCTTCGGAGGGACCGTGTCGCTGGTCGACCAGCAGGGTGGACGGGCCGAGGTCGCCTACGGTGCCCACCCGTGGATCCGGGGCACCGGGCAGGTCGAGCGGGCGCTGCGCCTGCTGCTGGCCTGGGGGTTCGCCGAGCGCGACCTGCACACGGTCATCTGGTGGGCGCACGTCGGCAACTGGGCCTCGCGCAAGACCGCGTGGCGCCTCGGCTTCTCCTTCGAGGGCACCGTGCGTCGCTGGCTGACCCAGCGCGGCGAGCTGCGCGACGCCTGGGTGGGCACGCTGCTGCGCGGGGACGAGATGCTCCCCCGCCACGCCTGGCTCGAGGTGCCCAGGATCACCGGTGACCGGGTCGTGCTCCGGGTGCACCGCGACGACGACGTCGACCGGGTGCTCGAGGCCTGCTCCGACGAGCGCACGGCCTACTGGCTCGGCGGGCTCCCGCAGCCCTACACCCGCGCGACGGCCGAGGGCTTCATCCGGCACCGCTCCGACGGCATGGCCCGCGGCCGCGCCCTGCACTGGATGATCGCCGACCCGGACTCGGACCGGATGCTCGGCACCGTGTCGCTGATGCACATCAGCACCGACGGGGACGGCGGCATGGCCGAGGTCGGCTACTGGACCCACCCCGACGCCCGTGGCCGCGGCGTGATGAGCGAGGCCGTGCGGCTCGCCTGCCGGCATGCCTTCATCGAGGCGGCCGACGGTGGGCTGGGGCTGCACCGGCTGACCGCCTTCGCCGCCGTCGACAACACCGCCTCGCGGCACGTGCTGGAGCGCAACGGCTTCGTGCAGACCGGCACCGAGCACCGGGCCATCCGGGTGCGCGACGGCATGCACGACCAGGCCGGATACGAGCTGCTGCGCTGAACCTCCGCGGGGCATGCAACCAACTGCCCCTGCCGGAGGTCGCTGCTGTGACAGGCTCCGCAGCAGGGCTCGGGCCGCAGCGCGGAAGGGGGCGCCATGGACGACGGGGAGTTCGTGCGCGCGATGTACGACGCGTCCTACCGGCGGCTGGTGGGCCAGCTGGTGGTCGCCACCGGCAGCCTCGCCGAGGCGGAGGACGCGGTGCAGGAGGCCTTCGCCCGGGCGCTGAACCATGCCCGCACGTTCCGCGGCACCGACAACCCCGAGGCCTGGCTGCGTGTCGTCGCGATGAACGTCGCCCGGTCCCGGTGGACCCGGTTGAAGAGATGGACCGGGCTGATGCCCCGGCTGGCCGAGGAGACGTCGTACGACGACGAGGCCACTCCCGACCGGATCGCGCTGCTGGCGGCGCTCAAGCAGCTGCCCGCGGCCCAGCGCGAGGCGATCGCGCTGCACCACCTCGCCGACCTGCAGGTCAACGAGATCGCCGCCCAGCTCGGGGTCCCGGCCGGCACCGTCAAGGCACGGCTCTCCCGGGGCCGCGCGGCCCTCGCCGCTGCGCTGCGCCCGGCCGCGGACGGGCCGCACACCCGGACACGCGCCCAGGAGGTGCACGATGGCTGACTTCGACCGCACGCCGTTGGCCGAGCTGGCCCGCGAGGCCGAGCGGGCCGTCTCCCCCGACTTCGAGCAGGTGGTCGGCCGGGCGCGGAGCCGCCGGCGTCGGCAGCGCACCGCCACGGCCCTCGTGGCACTGGCCGCGGTCGGCGCGGGTGCCGCGGTGGCGACCGCGCTGCCCCACCGCACCGACACCAGCCCTCCGGTCACGCACCGGTCGTCTCCGCCGCCGAAGCACCTCTCCGCCGAGGATCGCATCCGCCGGGCGCTCGAGGACGGCAGCACCCGCATCGTCGCCGCCGCGGACCCCGACCACGTGCTGGTGGTCCGGAGGTACTGTCCGCGCCGGGCGCAGCGGTGCTGGTGGGGCTCGGAGGTCAGCGGTGCCCCGGCCAGCAGGCGACCGGCCGCCCAGGTCGGCCCGGTGCCCGTGGCCGCGGGAACGTCCGGGTTCTGGATCGAGCCGCCGGGCCGGCTCCTCGGCCTGGACGGCAGCGTCCATGTCCCCCCTGCCGGGACTCAGGGAGACGCGACCCCCTCGCGCCCCACCCGCGACGCGGTGCTCGGGATGGTCGGCGACGGCGGGTTCTCGGTCTACGAGCCGTCCCGTGACCGGCAGTGGTCGGTGCAGCTCCCCGGCGTCACCTCCCCGCCGATCCGGGCGCTGGTGCTCACCGACGACGGGCGCATCTGGATGCAGCAGGACGACGGCACCCGTGCCCTGGTCTCCTCCTCCGGCGACGGCGGCCGCAGCTGGACGCGCCACGACCTGCCGCGGCTGGCGTCGGGCCGTTACGGCAAGGTGCTGTGGCACGCCGGCACGGTCGGGGTGCCGGTGTACGACGACCACGGGCGGCTGCAGGAGATCCGGGTCCTTCGGGAGAGCCGGTGGACCGACGTCCCGGCCGGCCGCTTCCTCGGGCTGCGGCTCGCCGGAGGCGGCCCGGTGGCCGAGCCGGACATCGCCGGCCTGTCCGACGGCTCGCTCTACGTGCGCGATCCCGCCGACCGCCTCTTCCAGGCAGCACCGGACTCGTGGACGTCGTGGTCGCAGGTGGCCGAGACCCCGGCGGGACTGGCGCTGGTCGGCTCGGGCGACGTGCTGCTGGGCATCGGCGACGACCAGCACACCGTCTACCGCTGGGCCCGGCCGGAGTGGCAGGTCGTGGACTGACGGCGGCTCAGGCCGCCAGGGAGCGCTCGAGGGGGCGGCGGGTGTGCCGCACGTGGAGGCGCGCGGAGACCAGCATCACCAGCAGCCCGCCCGCCGCCAGCACCACGCCCACCCAGCTGGTGGCGGTGTAGCCGAACCCGGCGGCGATCACCGCGCCGCCGAGCCAGGCGCCCAGGGCGTTGGCGAGGTTGAGCGCGGAGTGGTTCAGCGCCGCACCCAGGGTCTGGGCGTCACCGGCGACGTGCATCAACCGCATCTGCAGCACCACCGCGACCACCGAGGTGCTCACCGCGACGCCGAAGCCGGTGAGGATGCCCGGCACCAGCCACTGCGCCGTCTGCGTGAACGCGGCCAGCAGCAGGGCCATCGCGGCGAACGCGCCGAGCAGCGTGCGCATGATCGACCAGTCGGCCAGCCGACCCCCCAGTGCGGTGCCGGCGATCATCCCCGCCCCGAAGACGAGCAGGTAGAGCGGCACGTACCCCTCACCGAGCCTGGCGACGTGCAGCACCGTCGGGGCGATGTAGGAGTACATCGCGAACATGCCGCCGAAGCCGATGGCGCCCGCACCGAGGGTGAGCCAGACCTGGACGCTGGTGAACGCCCGCAGCTCCGAGCGGCTGGTGGCGTGCGGGTTGCGCTCGGTGCGCGGCACCGCCGCCGCGACGGAGAGCACGGTCAGCGCGCCGAGGACGGCGACGGCGACGTAGGCCGAGCGCCAACCGGCGTGCTGGCCCAGCCAGGTGGCGGCCGGCACACCGGCGACGTTGGCGACCGCCAGGCCGAGCATCACCCGGCTGACCGCCCGGCCGCGTCGGCCCGCCTCGACCAGGTCGGCGGCCACCAGCGAGGCGACCCCGAAGTAGGCGCCGTGCGGCAGGCCGCTGAAGAACCGGGCGGCGACCAACGATCCGTACGTCGGGGCCAGCGAGGCGGCGAGGTTGCCGGTGATGAAGATGCCCATCAGCGCCATCAGCAGGCCCTTGCGGGGCAGCCGCGCGGCGAGCGCGGCGATCAGTGGCGCGCCGACCACGACACC